>JBIKSY010000178.1:0-8364 GCA_044348365.1 Chthoniobacteraceae bacterium | reverse complement strand
GGGCGCCCTGAGCCCCGCCCGGCTCGCAGGGAATCGGGAAAGGGATGGGTCGGGTAAAACAGCGCACGCGAGGAGAGTGTCACGGTCTTCGTCCTCCGGGGAGATGCAGTTCGCCGGGCGCATACGTATAAGTCGTGGTCTGCCACGGACCGGGCTGGACGTTTACCTGTAAACCTCGCGCCTGTGTCCCACCTTGATCACGATGACCACCAACTGAGAGTCCTGAATCGCGTAGATGATCCGGTAATTTCCCTGACGAACTCGGTAGTATTCCTTGCCTGACAGTTTCACGCTTCCCTGTGGGCGCGGCTCATCCCTGAGGGCGTCAATCCTCTCCAGAATCCGTTGGACATCCTGCTTTGGAATCTCCTTTAAGTCGTTGGAAACGGATTCCTTAAAGACCAAATCAAATTTGGCCACGGCTCTTTAGCTCCTTCAGAAAATCTTCGTACGACACGGTCTTTTCCTTGGTCCGATTTTCCACGTCGGACAAATCCTCCAAGTCCTCAGAAAGGGTGGTTCTGATGGCGTCGTTCACCAAGTGAGAGATGGATTGGCCTGCTTCCACCGACTTGAGTTTGAGCGCGCGGTGGAGCTCCTCTTCCAGATAAATGGTGGCCCTTTTCATAGGGAGATACCGTAGCGTCAAAACGTCATGACGTCAAAATGTCCATTTTTAACGGCTGAAGTCCGATACCGCAGACCTGACTCAATCCGCGGCACCACATTCAAACCGGCAGGACCCCGCCACTTTCAGATCGGCCCCCACAGGAAGTTCACCCGGCTGCACGAAGTCGCGTCTGCGGGCGAGGAGCATCTGTGTTGAGTCCCGAGGATCACCCCCCTTCTTTCCGGCCCCCCATAAGCGTGGTAGCTTCAAACCAGTGAGCCCGACCGTATTTCGCTACGAGCAATACCGGTTTTTCTTTTTTTCACGGGAAGAAAGCCGAATGCACGTTCATGTCACTTCCCCAGCTGGCGAAGCCAAAATCTGGATCGAGCCCGCAGTTGAGCTCGCTCTGAACCGAGGTTTGAAAGATATTGAGATCCGCGAAATCATCCAAATCATCCAAGAACGGCACGATGAAATCAAAAACCACTGGCACCGTCATTTCAGAGGTTGAAGTCCTCAATGTCTCGCCACGGGGCTTTTGGTTGTGGGTTGCTGACCGAGAGCACTTTCTTGGATTCGAGGATTTTCCTTGGTTCAGGTCGGCGACGATTGACCAAGTCTGCAACGTGACGAAGGTGAGTGAGGATCATCTTTACTGGCCTGAGTTGGACGTAGACTTGGATCTGGCCAGCATTGAGCAGCCGGAGCGGTTTCCCCTGAAGGCTGCGCACTGACGCGCCAAGGCGCTTCACCCGGTTGCACGAGGTTGCGTTTGCAGGCGAGGAGAGTGGCGGGGCATTGCGGTTTGCCTGGTCGATGCGTCTTGAGTAACCAGATATGCTTGAGCGGCTCCCGTTCCTTGCTGATTTACAGCGACGGCAGTGATGCTTAGCGGATGCTGCACCTGTGGATTTGAATACTCGCCAAGCCTACATGCTGACGCCGCTTTAGCTTAAGTTCAAACTGACGGCATCGCCGGCTCTCCTCCGCTGTCGCCTAGAGCATTTACGCTCCGGAGTTCGTGTTTGATCGGGGCGTCCCGCGGGTGGCTTCCAAATCAGGCCCAGGGGTGTGGGTCTTGGCATTCAGGTCCAGCCCGAATGCAGCATCCTTATGCCATGTGCCGTGTGCAGCTTGTCTGGCACGACCTGTGCTTTGAAGCTGTGTGCAAGAGTGCTTATTCAATGACCGCCCGGAAATTATTTTGTCTCGGCCAGTCCCGGGGCTCCGTCGGAGCGCCACAGGACCCCTCTGCAGGCGGGTCTTGGGCGTGGCGTGGCCCCGCCGGCGCCCTACCGGTGCCGCGCGTTTTTGGAGCGACTTCTTCCCCCAGCCCGCAAGCAAAACTTTCCGCCCGTCTCCCTCTCCCGATTTCCCGATGAAAATTCCCTCCTTCCGCCGCGGTCTGCGGCTCCTGATTGCGCTGGCATTTTGTCCGATGGCCTTTTTTGCGGTCAAAGCGGCGGATCCCGCTCCCTCGAGCCCCGTTTCCAACGTCACCTTCGCCCAGCGCACCGACGGCTCGAAGCTCGTGGACGTGCGCTACACGCTCACGGGAGGATCTTCTGGGATTGCGTTGTCGTACTCTGTGGATGGTGGGACGACCTACTCGGCCATCGCGTCCGCCACCGGAGACGTGGGCGCCACCGTTTCGGCCGGCACTTCCAAGCAGATCGTTTGGAACGCGGGGACGGATTATCCCAACACCAGCTCTGCGAACGTCCGCTTCCGCATCACGCCGCTGCTCTCCGGCGCGGGCGGGAGCTTCGCTCCAATTCCAGATGGGACCTACCAGATGGGGAACCTTGTTGGCGATCCCGACATCACTGACGCCGGGACAGTGTCGGTGACGTTGAGCCCGTACTACATGGCGGTCAATGACACTACAAAAGCGCAGTGGGATGCTGTGCGGACGTGGGCGGCAAGCAGCGGGTACACCGATCTTGCTGTGGGTGCGGGTAAGGCGCCGAATCATCCAGTGCAGACGGTGAGTTGGTATGACGCAGTGAAATGGGCCAATGCCGCAAGCGAGAAGGATGGGTTGACGCCATGTTACAAGGTGAACGGTGCGGTGTACCGCGCCGGTAGCATCGATGCGGTTACATGCGACTGGACTGTCGATGGATACCGCCTCCCCACCGAGGCTGAGTGGGAAATTGCCGCGCGGGGAGGGTTGAGCGGGAAGCGGTTTCCTTGGGGCGACACTATCTCGCACAGCTTGGCCAATTATCTGTCTAATGATGGTTCGCCATGGGATTTGAGCGGTGCCCTGAAAAGCTTCGACCCTCGATTCGACCAGGCCGATTCAAAAACCAGTCCCGTTGGGACCTTTGCTCCAAACGGCTATGGATTGTACGACATGTCTGGCAATGTGTACCAGTGGTGCTGGAACTGGTATGGGAGTTACTCGGCTGGAGTCGATCCCAAGGGTCCCGATTTCGGTTCAGAACGCAGCGCTCGCGGAGGGGACTGGCATGCGACTGTTCGGATTGCATTTCGACCGTCTGGAGTTCCAAGCACTGCAAATATTCATCAGGGTTTCCGCCTCGCTAAAAGCCGGCCCAACACAGCCGGCAGCGCCGCGGTCTCCGCTGTGGGTGCGGTGGATACCAAGACCACCCAGGCCGCCAATGGCTACAATCTGTACGGGCTCGATGATTCCAGTTCTGAAATTGTGCAGATCGATCAAAAAACTGGTAAGACGGTGACACTTTTCAAGCTGCCCTTCACCGTCGGGCCTTGGGACGGCTTTGATTATAATCCAGCGGACGGGTCCCTGTATGTGGCGACCAGTGAGAAAATTAGTGGAACTTACTTCAGTGCAGCATTCTATAAGATAGATCTCGCTCGGAAAACTGCGACACGCACAAAGGTGATTTCCGCGACGGCGGACATAGGGTTCACTGGCATCGGGTTTACGACCGACGGGAACGTCTACGCGTATCAAGAGAGGGCGGCATTCGCGCAGGGGACTTTGTATTATGTTGATTGGGCGTCCTCAACGGCAACCAACCTCGGTACATCGGGTACCCCAAGTATTCTAGGTGGGGATTACGACAACGTCAGAGGGACGTTTTGGGGCTCAGATGAATGGAACGGGAAAGTTTATCAGCTGGGCAAAACAAACGCGGCAATCTCGTGGACTTCCTTGGATTCGTGGTACCCCGGTAACGGAGCGGGCGACGTGCTCGACATGGATGTCACCCCGACCGGTGATATTCTCCTGTGTGCGAGTGAGAGCGGAAAAATTCGGATCCTGAAGGTAGATCCAGTCACGAAAAAATTGACGACATTCGTGACGACAGACCGAACGGCTGGGCTTCGGCTTGCAAGTATGCCAGCCTCAGGCACGCCGGACGGAGAACAGGCGGGTGGTTCTAAAATTTTCCAAGACATCACCCCGCAGGTGACCGGCCTCACAGGCTACTCCAGTGCCTCCCTCCGCGAAGTCGCCAACGCTAATGGCGCAGCGCCTTTCTATATCTCCACCGACAACGACGTACTAAAACTCTACTCCCAGACTGCGCCCTTCCAGTTCACCGACGTCTCCGCCAAGGTCCTTCCCGCCGGCTTCAAGTGGTCGCCCGGCTCCCGCCTGCTGGTCGCCGACTTCGACAACAACGGCGCGCAGGACCTCGTTCTTTGGGAACCCACCGGCCTCCGCGTCCTGCTCAACACGGCCGGAGCTTTCAAGGATGCTCCCGTTCCGGCAGCGCTCAACCTGCGCCTTGCCGAGCTCCAGAAAACACTCCTCGGCGTTCTTGCCGCCGACCTCGACGGGGATGGCGACCTCGACCTCGTTTTGCGCTACATGGCCCCCGGCACCGCCAAACCGGGCCGCATTGCCTGCGTCTACAATGACGGCGCCCGTGGCACGGATGGCCGGCAGTCTTGGGCGGCCAATGCCGCCGGCTTCGCCCGCGTCGCCGATGTGCTGAGCCTTTCTTATGGCTACGGGGGGATCTTCGCCGCCGAACTCAACCTTGACGGAAAGGTAGACCTCATCGTGGGTGAGATGGCTTCCACCTCGATCAACGACAGGTTTCAGCAACGACCCTTGCATCTTTTTGTCAACAAGGGCTCGGGCGTTTTGGAAGAAGCCGGCACGCCCATCACCGGAATGGCCGATTCAATTTATGGTTTTGCCTTTGCCGATTACCAGGGCACCGGGCGGCTTGATCTTCTCCAAGGCTCCTCTGACTGGCCCTGGGCCGGGTCGTATCCGCACGCTTATTGGTCCAGCGAGAGCGGTGCTTTCGAAAAAAGCGCCGCTCCCGTGCTGGAGCGCCTCAGCGGCGACTACCACTTTGCGCTGAGCACCGCGGACTTTGATTTGGACGGGCGATCCGACGCGTTCTGGTCCGCGCTCACCAGTTGGAGTCCCGCGGCGCTGAAAATTTGGCGCCAAACCGGGCCCAAAACGTTCCAGAACCAAGCCACCGAATGGGGGCTTGGGGCAATTGACATCACCCCGGGAAGGACGCCGGGCGCCATCTCTATCACAGGGGTTTATGCCCGGCAGTACCAGTCGACAGTGGCGGATTTTGACGGCGATGGCGCGCCCGACCTTCTCTTGAATTACGACCCTTGGGCCGGTGCCACCCAGCGACTCTACCGCAACAACGCCGTCAAGGCAGGCGCTAACTACCTCAAGATCCGCCTCACCGGTGTGGCCTCGCCCCGCGACGGGACTGGCGCCCGCATCGAGGTGCGTACGGGCTCCAATGTTGCCGTGCGCTACAACACGGGTGCCGAACAGAGCAACCTCCCCTTCGGCCTCGGCTCTTCAAAGACCGCCGATCTGGTGAAGGTCTACTGGCCCAGTGGCAAGGTGTCGGAAGCAAAGAATGTCCCCGGCAACCAGTGGCTCGAAGTCGTCGAACCTTCCGCTGCCCAGTTTGAAGTCATCCGCGGCAGGTTCACCTGGCCCGAAGCCCTCGCCGACGCCGCCAAGCGTGGCGGTCGGCCCGCAGTTCTTTCCACACCTGAACTCCTGCGCCAGGCTAACGCACTCCAAGTCGGGGCCGACGCCGTCAGTCTCTGGATCGGCCTTTCAGACGCGGCCGTAAACGGCACCTTCCGCTGGCTGGACGGCACCGCCACCACCGCCTTCACCAACTGGTCGACTTCCGAGCCTAACGACTTTTTCGGTCCGGCTTCTGAGAACAATGTGGAGATGTACGCCAACGGGAAATGGAACGACCTTCCCGGCACCTTCCCGCTCCCTGGCTACCTGCTCGAACGGACTTCCGGCTCGCTGCGCATTACCAAGCAGCCCGAGTCCGTGGCGGTAAACTTTGCTGCCCCCTTCTCCCTGAGCGTGAACGCGGAGGGTGCCGGTAACATTGCCTACCAGTGGTTTAAGGACGGGACGCAAGTCTCGGGCGCCACTTCCGGGTCGCTGACTGTCTCTGCTCTCACCCGTTCCGGCGTGGGCACCTACTGGGTGGTGGTCTCCGAGGCGGGCAAGTCGCTCACCAGCGAAAAGGCGCTCGTCACCATGGCCAACCCGCCGCCCGTCCCCACCGATGCGCTCCTCGCCTGGTGGCCCCTCGACGGCAACGCCATCGACCAAGGCCCCAACGCCATCCACGGCACGCTGACCGGCCCCACCGCCGGCACCGACCGCTTTAACCGCACCACCCGCACCCTTGAATTCGCCGGTTCCCGCAGCGCCACGGCCTTCGTGGACTTTGGCGCAGCCGACAAACTCCGCGTTCCGGGCGATTCGACCGTCGCGCTTTGGGTGAAGTTCGCCGACTCCGACACGCCCGTCCCGCAGATCCTGAACTTCGGTGGCGGCCAGTTTGAGCTTTCCACCAGCACAGGCCGCGGGCCGCGGGCCGTCCAGTACACGGTGGGCGGGGTCCCGCTCAAGGGCGCGCGGTTGCTTGAAACCGGCAGGTGGCACCACGTGGCCGCCGTGCGCAAGGCGGGCCGGGGCTTCCTCTATGTCAACGGCAGGCTGGACGCCGAAGGCCCCATGGCCGCGGCGCCCGCGTTTGGAAAAACGCTCAACCTGGGGCGGAGCAGCAGCCTGTACGACGGCGCATTCGCGGGCGCACTGGATGACCTGCGGCTTTACGGCCGCGCGCTGACCTCATTGGAAATCGAGGCGCTTGGCAGCCAGCCAGACGGTGGCGACATCCTGCCACCGGTCATCGTGCAGGATCCCAAGTCGCTTTTGGTCGACGCCGGTGCGGCGGCTCAGTTTGCGGTGCGCGCCTCCGGTGCGCGCGGGGTGTTGTTCTACCAGTGGCTCAAGGACGGCGTGGAACTGCCGGGGGCGACCAGCGCCGTGCTGACGCTCCCAAAGGTGGAGGCCCGGCACACCGGCGCGTACGCCTGCGTGGTGAGCGACGGGTTTGCAAACGTCAGCAGCGCCTCGGCCACCCTTGGGGTCACCGGGGTCAACGCCGGCCTCTGGCAGGGACTGGTGGGACATTGGAAACTGGATGGCAACGGGCAGGATTCGTCCGGCTTCGCCAACCACGCGACAATGCGCGGGACGCCCGCGGCGGCGGCGGACCGGTTCGGCTCGGCCACCGGCGCGTTTTCCTTCGGCGGCAACGGCGCCTATTTTGAAGTCGGCGACCGGGCGGCGTTCGACCTCAATAAATCCGATGCGACGCTTTCGGCGTGGGTGAAGACCTCGAGCGCGGCGGAAAGCTGGCTGCTTTCGAAGATGGACCCAAGCAAGGCTGGGGGAGTCGGCATCGGTGCAGGCGCGGCGGCGACGCTGTCCTCGCAGGCGGTGACGTATTTCAAGCTTTCGCAGGCAGGGGGCGGGTACCAGCGGATCGGTTCGGTGCCTACGATGAATCTTGTCGCGGGGCATGTATACGAGGTGAGTGCCGTGCTGCCTGCGGACTTTGTGTGGAGCTTCGGCGACGTTTTCGAATTCAACCCAGCCTCGTCCTACACCGCCCCGTATGCGGGAATCATTGAAGCGGTGACACCCTCGACGCAGGCGAAGGCGGTCCAACTGGTGGGGGACCACGTCGAGTTTCGGTACCGTTTCAAGTCGGTGATCACTGCGGCCCAACAGCGCCCGCAGTTTGCCTTCTGGCGCGGCGCACGGCAGTTGGTGGAGATCGGCAACATCGAGCTCAAAAACATCACCACCGGTGAACTGCTCACTCCGCCGCTGACCTCCACCACCCTGACCACCCAGTGGAGCTGGGATTCCGTGGAGACGGTCAAGTCGCGCACAGCCAGCATTTTCACTCCGTTCTCCGACGCCTTGAACGGTGGCTTCACGCTGATTTCGGGCGGAAGTTTTCAAATGGGCGACAACCTCGACAACGAACCCAGCTCTCCGGTTCGGACCGTAAATGTCGATACGTTTCACATTGCGCAGACCGAGGTCACGGGCGCGCAGTGGCGCAAAGTGAGGGACTGGGGAATGCAGAAAGGGTATACATTTCTGGACCCGCACAACGATGAGAAAGACGATCTCCCTGCCGTTGCGATCAAGTGGTATGACGCCGTCAAATGGTGTAACGCGCTCAGTGAGATGGAGGGAAGGACGCCGGCCTACTATGTTTCCGAGGACCGCACCAGTTCGGCTGTCTACCGGACTGGCAACCTCGATCTGGCAATCGCCAACGTGGACTGGCGGGGGGACGGTTTCCGGCTTCCGACCGAGGCAGAATGGGAAAAGGCTGCGCGCGGCGGACTACAAGGCAAACGGTTTCCTTGGGGTGATGAGATCAGCCAGTACAATGACAATTACTATTCCACCCGCAGCC
>JBIKSY010000177.1:0-8377 GCA_044348365.1 Chthoniobacteraceae bacterium | reverse complement strand
CAACACCGCACGGGGTGTTTGAGATGAAGTACTTCTTCACCCCAGGCTACCAGACTTCGGACGGCGGGACCCTTTCCAACACCAGCGTGAAGGGAGAGATTGCCGAGCTTGTGCGGAATGAAAACCACCGCAATCCACTCAGCGACAAGGAAATCGTCGAATATCTTCTAGGCCGTGGCATTCCCATCGCCAGGCGCACCGTCGCCAAGTACCGGGCGGAGCTCAACATTCTGCCATCCAACATGCGCAAGCTGTACTGAGATGGCGGGTGCCGCCTCCCGGATCCGCCCCCCCCTGTCTTCCCTTCATCTCCGCATCCATGAGAGTCTTCCAACGTTTTCCAAAGCCAGAGGCGCGGACCAAAGTTTCCGGCTTTACGCTGATCGAGCTGGTGATGGTGATGGCGATCATGTTGATGGTGCTCGGCTTTGCGGCACCCAGCGTTGTGGGAATTCTCAAGGGAAAGAAAATAGAGCAGGCGCTCTCCACAGTGACCGGCGTTCTGGAGCAGGCGAGGATGGATGCGGCGACGCAAAACGCTTATCTGTGGACGGTTTTTCTCAATGTGGCGGCGAAGGATTCCAAGTCGGGAGTGGACGAACTTTGGTTGATGACTTTCCGCGGCAAATCCGGTGAAAGCCGGATTCCCGCCTCGCCTGAAGACGTGCTCCCCGTTAACGCCCTGCAACGCATTGAGGGGGTGAATATGGTGGAGGTGGACAAGCTGCCCGAGCGGGTCAAGGCGCTCCTGCCTGCGACTTACAAGGACATTGCGGCGGCTGCTAAGAGCGAAGCCAAGTTGACCTGGAGGGGAACGGCCGCTTCTGGGGTCAAGGAATTCGACCGCATCCTGCTGTTCACCCCGCGCGGGGAAGCGCTGTGGGAAACGGGCTCGCCGACGGTGCTTCCGCTCTCTGAGCCGAGCTTTGTGGTGGGTCTGGCCCGCACCCAGAACGGCACCGTGGCCCCGAATGAAAAGGACATGGCGTTCGTGCAGGTGGCGGGTGTCACCGGCCGCGTGAGCGTGGGGCGGCCTTGATGTGGACACCCCCCTTGTGCTGACCGAGCGCGAGAGACTCTTTCACGGCCACCGGCAGGGTGCGGGGGCCCACGCCGCCCAGGGCGTTGTCGATGTCTTCCAACCGCCGGATCAGATCCACCACCTCCCGTCTTTTGTAGGGTCCGCCGGCGGCGCCGCAAAAATGGGTCCGGCAGCCAAAGGGGCGCGACTCGTAAATCTGGCACAGCCCAGTTTGGGAATCCAGAATGGGACAGGTTCCGTCCGTTTTTGGGGTGATCTTGGTCTGGCCTTTTGCGCGGAGTGCGGCCGCCGCGACCAGCGCCTCCCCCTCGGTGAGATAGGGGGTTTCCCCGGTCAGCTTAAACTGACAGCACTGGGTTCTGCGAATGCATTGCCGCTCCACCGGCCTCTGTTCCAGCTCGGCGTACACCGCCCGCACCTGGGTCATGGCATCGGCTTGGGACAACAAGGTTTTGCGGGGAGTGGACATGACCCGAGTCTAACCAATCCCGTCTGAGGTACCAAGTCCGAGAAGGAATCCTTTCAGCCAAGATCCGCTTGGGTACAATCCTACTCCTCACCCCTTATGCAGCTTTGTGTACTCCAACCCGGCAGCCGGCAGCCTGCACAGTCTTTTCCAGATTTTGCAGGTAGGCCCGATCCGCTCCTGCATCCACCCTTGGGTTACCACGGTCTGGCGGCCTGCACTGGGGGGAGCTTTCACCGGGACGACGAAACCATCCCCGCGGAGAACACCCGGGTCTTGCTGGTGCTCGGAAGCCATTTAAAGGCATGCCGACAGGCGGCCGTCAACCTGCGCCGCGCCGGCAAGACGATCGTCCTAGCGTGGGAACGGCCGGGTGCATTTGAAATCCAGGCCCAGCTGGATTCGCCCTCGGCCCTCGCCCTGTTCCGGGAAATCTGTGTGCGTTCCCATGCTGCGCTAGCGGTGACCCCGGATCTGGAACCGGTCTTTCGTGCGGGGGGCATCCTCCATGTGGAAACCATCCCGGTTCCCCTGCCCGTGGACGCCCCGGGATGGGATTTTTCGGTGCGCCCTGAGGAGCGCGTCGGCATCTGGTTGGGAACATCCGACTGGAAGAACCCGGCGCGCAGGCATCTGACGGCGCTCATGGGGATCCGTGACATCGCGTCCCAGATGTACGAGCCGGTCACGGTATTTAATCTGGACGGCTGGAGGGGCCGGCGTTGGTTGCGTCAGCTGGGCTTTGGGCAGGGGCTGCTGCGGGTCATTGAAAGGCGCCTGCCCTATACCGAATATTTGCAGAAGATGGCCACCCACAGGATGGTCTTTCAACTCGACGCCACCGGCGGGGTTGGTTCGGTTGCGGGAGACGCTTTGTTGTGCCGGATTCCCTGCGTCGGCGGCAATGGGAACGCAGAGCGGCTTTTGTTCCCCGACCTCTGCAGCCAGAACGCCTCCGCCGTGGACCTGCTGTACGGGGTTTCGCGGTTGCTGGACCACGGCCACGACCGGGACCAGGCGGTCGATCGGGCCCTGCAGATCGCGCGTGAAAAGCTCTCCTTCGACATCATCCAGCAGTCTCTGGAGCAGCTTTTCCACTATTTTGGCTAGAGGCTTGAGCGTCTGATCCCATGGCGAACCCTTTGCTCAGGCGCGTTCTCAGAGTCCTCCTCGTTCTGGCGGCGGCCACCTTGGTTTGGGCGTGCTGGTACGCTGCCAAGCGCGGCCTGACACGCAGTTGGCGAGAGCGGGTCTTTGCGGAGTTCCGGGCCCGCGGCATCGAGGTGACCTTCAAAAAACTCACCGTAGATCCGCTGCGGGGTTTTGTCGCGCGGGACGTGGCAATCTACGACGCCAACGACCGGCAACGGATTCTCGCCGAGATCGACCGGCTGACGCTGAATCTGGACTGGAACCGCCTTGTGCGTCGCCGGACTTTTGTGACCGCGCTGGAGTTGCACGACGCGCGACTCTCCCTTCCGCTGGACAGGCGGAATCCGACGGGCCGCAGGGTGGCTGTCGAGCGGCTCCGGGCGAGGCTGCTATTTCCCGAGAAGCAAATCCGCCTGGTCTACGCCGAGGCGCTGGTGCTGGGGATGAGGCTGCGGGCGGAGGGGCGACTGGCCAACCCGGGAGCCATGGCACAGCCCCCCGAGGGGGAGTCCGCTGGCTGGCTTGGCACTGCGGAAATAGTCTTACGCGAGCTGGATGCCATAGACTGGAAGGGTGACCCACCGAAGTTGCGGGTCCAGTTTAGCGGGGACCTGAACACTGAGGAGTCCGTCGCGGCCTCGTTGCGGCTCGAGTCGGGGGAGGCGGTAGTGCGTGGTATGCCGTTGGACTCCGTGGTACTTGCGGCCGTCTGGAGGGAGGGGGCCTTGGAATTGCAGGACCTGGCGCTCGAAGACCGACTTGGCCGGCTGCATGCGGTGGGGCGTTGGGTTGCCAAGACCGGGGACTGGGAGGCGAGGCTGGAATCTTCGCTGGACCCGGTTCAACTGGCGGCTGCTGCGGGACACGCCCTGCCCGCTGACTCCCTGCGTTTCAAGAGCCGCCCTGCGCTGCAATTCCATGCCGTGGGGACCGGTGGCCCGGAGGCGGTGGTGCGTCTGACGGCCGCCGTCGAGGCCTCCTTGCTGAGCTGGAAGAAGGAGCCGTTTGAGAGTTTGAAGGCCGCCGGCTCGTGGCAGAGCGGCCGTGGAGTCCGCTGGTCGGTGCGCGATCTCAAATTGGTCCACGCTCAGGGCACTCTTTCGGGTGATGTGCTGGTCGCCCCCGGCGAGGTCAGGGCGAAGATCAACAGCACCCTTCCGCTTTCGCTCCTCGAGCTGGCCTTTGCCGACGCTCCACCCTCAGGGCCGCTCAGCTGGCTCCAAACCAAGGATGCAGCTCGGATCGAAATGGAGGTGCATGGAAGCGCGCCTGAGCTGTCCGCCTGCAACCTCTGGGGGAGAGTTCAGTTGGGACGCTCCAGCTTCCGCGGGGTGGCGATCGAAAAACTGGACACCCCAGTTGGTCTCAAGGGCGGCGTCTGGAGCTTCGGTCCTTTTGTGTTGAAGCGGACCGAGGGAGTCGCAGAAGGCTCGGTGACCTACGACGGGGTCCACAACGACCTTTTCATCCACAAGGTGCGGTTGCGGCTCAACCCTCAGGAGACGATGAAGTTGATCGAGCCCGCGTGGCTGGGGGAGGTGGCGCCCTACAGGTTCAAGGGGCCGGCGCCACTCATTCTGGTCGATGGCAAGGCGGCCCCGCGGACGCCGGAGCGGACCAATATCAGCGTCAGCGTGGAGAGTGAAGGGGGGATGGACTATGATTTTGCGGGCAAGACGCTCCCGTTCGACCAAGTCTCGGCGAAGCTGCTTTTCACACCGCGCCGCGTTCGTATCACCGGTTTTTCAGGAAAGCTCTTCAACGGCCGCCTGGAGGGCAACGCCGACATCACGCCCGGGGCCGAGTCCGCGCCGCACAAGGCATCGCTCTACATCACGGACATGGACTTTGCCACGCTGAGCAGGCTCTACACCGGGTATGATGATTCCAAGGGAAAGCTCAACGCCTCGTTTTTATGGAAGGGCGACAGCGATGAGGCCCGGAAGGTCGACGGTTCCGGGGAGCTGACGATTACCAACGGCAATGTGTTCGCCATTCCGTTTTTGGGTCCGTTTTCGGGCATCCTCAACAGCATCGTGCCAGGCGCCGGCTACAGTAACGCACAAAAAGCCACGGCCTCCTTCACGGTAAAGAACGGCATTTTTAACACCCAGAATTTGCGCATCGATGGCACGGCTTTCAGCCTGTTGGGCAACGGTGACCTGCACTTCATGGACGACAAAATGGAGTTCTTCGCAAGAATCAACACGCACGGCCTACCTGCCCTCATGCTCTTTCCCGTCAGCAAACTTTTCGAGTATTCCGCCGAGTGCAAGCTCTCGAATCCGGTTTGGAAGCCCCGCGTGCTCAACCGCGGCGAAAAGGCAGTCCCTGTGCCAGGCCCTGCGCCTGCAACTGCACCCGAGTAACGGGTCCAAAAGCGGTCCAAAACGGGTCCAATGCCCGCCGGCAGCGGATTCGGCTATGCTGTGGCGGACGTCCGGCCGCCGGGAAACGAGGTGACCTGGTAGACGTAGTAGTTGAGCCAGTTGGAGAAAATCAGGTTTGCGTGGGCGCGCCACCGCACCAGCGGAGGGAGGCTCGGATTATTGTTTGGAAAATAGTTGCCCGGGATTTGGATCGGCAAACCCTTCGCCACGTCCCTGTCATACTCTCCCTTCAAGGTGAGGCGGTCATACTCAAAGTGGCCCGTAAAAAAGATGTGGCGCCCGTTTTTCGTGGCCGCAACGTGCACGCCCGCCTCGGCGGATTCGCACAGAATCTGGAGCTCCGGCACCCGCTCCAGATCGGCCCGGCGCGTCTCGGTGTGGCGCGAGTGCGGGGCGAAGAAGACGTCGTCAAAGCCGCGCAACAGCCGCTCGTTTGGGAGCAAAACCTTGTGCTCAAAGACGCCAAACATCTTTCTGGGCAGCGCGTGTTTCGGTACCCCGAAATGGTGAAACAGGCCGGCCTGCGCGCCCCAGCAGATGTACAAGGTGGAGGCCACGTGTTCCTTGGCCCAGTCCATGATCTCGCACAACTCCCCCCAGTAGTTGACCTGCTCGAACTCGAGCTGCTCCACCGGCGCACCTGTGATGATGAGGCCGTCGAATTGGAGGTCCTTGATCTGGCCCAGCCCAACGTAATGCACCGTCATGTGTTCCTTGTCGGTGTGCCTCGACTCGTGTGTGAGCGTTTGGAGGAGGGTCACCTCCACCTGCAGCGGTGTGTTTCCAAGCAACCGCAACAGCTGGGTCTCGGTCGAGATCTTGGTGGGCATCAGGTTGAGGATGGCCAGCCGCACCGGCCGGATGTCCTGCCCAAGCGCCTTGTCTTCACTCATGACGAAGATGTTCTCCTCCTCCAGGGTGGCACGGGCCGGAAGCGTACTCGGGATTTTAACAGGCATGCGCTTTTGAAAAAGAGGCTCTTCGTTGCCTTCAGTGGGGAACGCTCAACCCACTCAAGACGGGAGGGGGAGTGCTCCGTTGCTGTCGGTTCCCGCTCCCACCATCTCTCGCCAACGGTAAGGAGCGGGGCTTTCGACAGGGCGGCTGTCGGGTTACCCCTTCAGCGCCTGGCCAAGGTCCCAGAGGATGTCTTCGAGATCCTCCAGGCCCACACTAAGCCGCACAAAGTCGGGACTCACCCCGGCGGTGGCCTGTTGTTCTGGAGTCAGCTGGCTGTGGGTCGTCGTCGCCGGATGAATGGCCAGGGAGCGGGCGTCGCCTACGTTGGCCAGGTGGCTGAAAAGTTGGAGGCGCTCGATGAATTTCTGGCCCGCCTCCGCCCCGCCCCTGATTCCAAAACCGAGAATGGCGCCGGTGCCTTTCGGGAAGTACCGCTTTGCCCTTTTGTGGTCGGGGTGGCTGGGGAGCCCGGGATACTTGACCCAGGCCACCTGGGGGTGCGCCTCGAGAAACTCCGCCACCGCCTGGGCGTTCTGCACGTGGCGATCCATCCTGAAGCTCAGCGTCTCCAGACCCTGGATGGTCTGCCAGCTGTTGAACGGTGACTGGCAGGCACCGATGTCGCGCAGCACGTGTACGCGCGCCTTGATGATAAAGGGCGGCAGACCTGCGCCGGTCAGGCTTGCGTAGACGAGCCCGTGGTAGCTTGGATCCGGCTCTGCGAAGTTGGCAAACCGGCCGCTTGTGTAGTCAAAGTTGCCGCCGTCGATGATCATCCCCCCGATGCTCGTGCCGTGGCCGCCGATGAACTTGGTGGTGCTGTGGGTTACGACGTTGGCGCCCCATTCCACGGGCCGGAACAGGTAGGGGGTTGGGAAGGTGTTATCCAACATCAGCACGACCTTGTGCCGGCGGGCGATCTCGGCGACCTCCTCGATCGGGAAGACGCTGATGTCGGGATTGCCCAGGCTTTCGCCGTAGATGATCCGCGTGTTGGGCTGGATCGCCGCCTCGAAATTGGCCGGGTCGGTCGGGTCGACAAAGGTCACAGAGATGCCGAGCTTGGGCAGCGTGTATTTGAACTGGCTGTAGGTGCCTCCGTAGAGGCGGCTGCTGGTGACGATGTGGTCGCCTGCGTTGCAAAGGGTGAAAATGGCCTGTGCCTGTGCCGCGTGGCCGCTGCTTGCCGCCAGCGCACCGACGCCTCCTTCAAGGTCCGCGAGGCGCTGTTCGAGCACATCGGTCGTCGGGTTCATGAGCCGGGTGTAAATGTTCCCGAGCTCCTTGAGCGCAAACAGGTTCGCAGCGTGTTCGGTGCTCTTAAACTGGTAGCTGGTCGTCTGGTAGATCGGGACGGCGCGGCTTCCCGTGGTGGGGTCGGGACTGTAGCCGGAGTGGAGTTGGCGGGTGGAGAAGCCCAGTTTGCGGGTGGGGTCGGACATAGTGTCTTTGGTGATACGCTAACGAGGACCGGGCAGGGCACAAAAAAAGGCGTACAACGGGCGGACGGGCGGCTGTTTGCCCCGGCCAGCAGGTCGAGGGAGTTCCTGTCGACCAGCGTCGGGAGCGGGTCTCCGAGATGGTGGCACAGAAAGGCGGCCGTGTTCCGGGGATCCGAAAAGGTGCCGCGAAAGAGTTTGTTGTGCGGCTGGTGCAGGGATTCGTCCGGCATGGGGACGCGCGCCCGGCGAAAGAAACCGTAGCCACGCCAAGCGGTGTCGCTTCCGGCGGGCGGCCTGGCCGCACCTGCACGCGTTCAAAACGCACAGTGCCTGCAAATGCGGGGTGGATCGCTTACCAAGCCGAGGCGAACGCCTCCAGATCGGTGCAAACGGCAGCATATTTTAGAAGCTTCTCAAGCCGTTGCACATCCGAAACCGCTGTCAAAGCCTCCAGGAGCCCGACCGGGACCTCTCCGAAACGAGCCTCCAACACGTCCTGAAGGGCCTGACGACGTGAGACGATTTCGCCTTCCTGCCGGCCCTCTTGGCGACCTTTTTGAAGACCTTTTTGAAGACCTTCCTGACGGAATTGTTCTGCGAGTGTCATGGCGGCGGAGGTGAGAACTGCGGAATCCTGCGACAACACCCTCGCTGTAAAGGACTCCCTGTCAACATCGGCGTTGAGCACATACCTGAAAAAACGTTCCACCCACTCGCGACTCATGCCTGTGATCAGGTCGCGGTCCCAGACTTCGCTGCGTAGCAGTTCCCCGACAGGCTCGGCCTTCAGGCTGCGCAAGGTCAAAATGCCCTCGGGCGTGCCGTGGATGTCCTCGTAGGCCATTTCTGCCAACTGCAGCAGGCGAAATGAAAAATCCGGGGTGCAGGCGCGGGCCGTTTTTTCAATCGCCTCCGGAAAGGTGAA
>JBIKSY010000176.1:0-8381 GCA_044348365.1 Chthoniobacteraceae bacterium | reverse complement strand
AGGCAGGCCCCAACACCGTGTCAGTATCTACGTTCTTTAACGGGGAATTGGCCCGGGATCCGGGCCTTCACGCTTAGAATGAGTCGGGGGGCAAAATGGCATGGAGCCTGCTACCACGGGCAGGATGGACCACCAGCCCGATAAAGCTCTCGAAAACGCTCAAAGTCTCGTCGCCAGCGGTGAGTACGGTGAGGCGGCGGATGCCTTTCGGGTTTTTCTCGACGAGCAACCAGCCAGTCCTCAATTCCTCGTTGCTCTTGCTGATGCGATGGCGCACATGGGGCAGACCGATTCCTCTCTGGCGCTTCTCGCGGACTCCATCAACGAGTCCGCCCCTGATCTGGTGACGCTGTTGCGGATTTCGGACCAACTGCGCGAGGTGGGACGCTTCGGAGAGTCGGCTGATTTTCTTCTGTGCGCACTCTCTTGCGCGCCCGAGGACGTCTCCCTCCGGTTGAAAACGGAGGATGCTCTTACGACGCTGGGGCGGACCGCCCAACTGGAGTGGTTGAGATCCGGGGCTGAGGGGGAACTGCCTTCTGCGTAGCGAGGAAAGCCGCTTTCTGGCGCTCCTGAGGGTGCCGCGAAGTCGGGTTTAGGGGTTAAGCCGGCGTCCTGTCTGTGACTGGTTGGCGCTCAACAGAACCAAGAATGTCTCCCAAGGTTGTCATAGTATCATGTTCGCAAAGGTCCCGGGAGGACAGGGGCGAACTCCTGTTGGCGCAGTCCTTCGACCACGCTGGTCTCGCTAAGTCCGCCGAACTGGACGTGGTTTGGCGCAACACCGAAGGGCTCCCGTTGGTCTACAACCGCAAACTGGCGGAGTACGGCGGAACGGGCGTGGAGTTTCTCGTTTTTATCCATGACGACGTGTATCTGGATGACCTGAAGCTCTGCGACAAACTGGCGACGGCCCATCACAATCTTGGCTACCACATCATAGGTGCCGCTGGTGCGGCGAAGGTGAAGGTGGCGCACCCCTCTCTCTGGCACCTGATGTCGGAGCCCAAGGAGCGCCGGGGTTACGTGCATCACTTTTCCAAGACGGGCCAGGTCTTTTGCACCTCCTTCGGGCCCACCCCCTCGCAGGCTGTGGTGATCGACGGCTTGTTTATTGCAGTGCACCTGCCCTCGGTCCTCGCTAGAGGCTGGAAGTTCAATGAGAACTACGACTTCCACCACTATGACCTCGCGAGCTGTTTGGATGCAGGTGCCAAAGGTCTGAAGATCGGCGTTTATCCGATCCATATGATTCACGAATCTCCTGGGTTGGATTCCTTTTCTAACCCCCGCTGGTGCGCCAGCAACGAGCGGTTTTTGGCGGAGTATGGGACTGCTTCTGGCGTCAGGCTATAAAATCTGAGTCACCGTAAGGTGCATTTAAAAACGGTCTTTTTACTCTAAAGCAGACCGTGGCGTCGACGGTGAATTGGCAGGTGCTTTTCGGACCGACGCTGCTCCCCGGGATCCGTTGGACCGAAAAGAAGGGTTTGTCAGGCCGCTTTTTTGAAATATTTTACCGTAAAGCTTGAGAACAATTTCCATACTTCATGCGGTTTCCAAGAGTGAATGTGTTCGCTCTGAATTCTTCTTGGCTTGGCAGGAAAGGGCAAAGCGACCGGAGTCTATAGAGCACGTTTTTCCGGAGACGGGTGCCACACAGGAAGGCCTTGGAGACGCGCTTTCGTTGGGATGCAGGTGGAATGTTTCCGCGGGTCTTTCCACGGGACAGATTTTGTTGCCGGTCACATCGGCTACACTTCCGCCGGTCCACTGGGATGATTACGTGGTTTCTGCTTTTCCAGACGTAGCGATACCAGCTGCTAGTCTTTTCAATGTAATCGTGTTGGGGGGGCAAAATGAAAAGATAGCAGCTTTAACAAGGCCTTTATTTTTAGCACGTGGCTTCGTGTTTGACCCGTCAATCGGCGACGCTTTGCTGACTGAGGAATTTCTGATACGCGCCGAGCTTGATTCCACGCTGATTGAATCACGGGAAACGGAAAATTTTCACTTTTGCAAAACTTGCGGAACCTCTCCGGCTTCCGAATCGGACAGAGCAGCACTAAGCGCGCGGTGGCCGTTTTTTGCAGCGCTCTCAAGATCTCGACTGCAAAAAGGCGTGTTGACGCAAGTAATCCCCCGACTCATGCGGATTTGTCGAAAGTTTCGGCATGTGACCGAGATGGGCATCGGGGACGGGGAGGGTACGGTGGCCCTGATTCACTGCCTGTCCAATGTTGCGTCCTCTCTTCGGACCTACAGCGAGCAAGATTCACCTGACATCCGGAGGTTGGTGAGCGTCCAGAGGCAGATTGACTGGAAGTTTGAAGTATTTGAAGCCACGAGTCTTCCTGAGATTGAAGAGACAGACGTTTTGTTTTTTAACCTCCCGCCCGATTCCTGTCGGCTGCGAGAAGCTTTGCAGAAATTTTCGGAAAAAGTAAGTGCCGTTATTGTTGTTCCGCATACTGCCTTCTACGGCTTTTTAGATAAAAGGGGGAAGGCCGGCCTGGAAAGTGCAATCAACAAATGGTTGGCAGAGAATGCTCAATGGAGCCTTTGGGAAAGGGAGGCGACTGCCAGCGGTTACACTGTGATGGTGCGCAAAACAAGTCAGGGGTTGCTGGCGGACATGGAGCCCAAAAGAGGGGTGCCGGAAATCGGGGTAAGAAACGGGCCATTGATCAATATTGTAACGCGCACTTCCGGTCGTCCTTTGTTTTTTAACCGCTTATGCCATTCAATCAGAGGCCAGTCTTATTCTTTTTGGAGGCATGTAGTGGTGCATGAAAGGCCGGATGATTTGTCCTACATCTCTGCTGTTCCGAGGGTATCAGCCGTTTCCTGCGATCTCGCCGCACTTTGGGAGAAGTATCCGGGCCCCCATTTCTCCGATGAGCGGTTTTGGGAAGCCCGATATAACCTGCTTTGCAATAGTGGTATGCGTGCCTGCACCGAAGGCTGGGTTCTTTTTGTCGACGATGATGACACCTTGTTCGACAAAGATACGCTCCTAAAGCTTGTTCAGCATCTTGATGACGAAGATACGCTGGTAATCCACCGGTTCCAGTTCGAGGATGGGCGTCAGGTGCCGCCAGATTTATTGTTTGAGCGACGTCAACTCGCCTTGCACGGGATTGGGACGGGGTGTTTCACTTTCCATTCAAAATGGAGAAACTATGTGCGCTGGGACGCTTACAAATGCGCAGACTACCGTTTTATTGCACAGCTCGCGACTGTGGTTCCAAAAATAAAGTGGTTGAATCAGACGGTTGTAGCCATGTCGACGCCAGGCCTCGGGAGGAGAATTGACTTGGTCTAGACGGCTCAAACTCCTGCAAACCGGTGAGACTCGGATCCAGGTGATTAGATCTGCGTACCTACAGGTGCAGGTTTTTGCGTCTAGTTTGACACTCGTCCGTCTGAAGGGGGCATCTTGATTATAGCTCGCGGCAAAGGCATCAATCTATAGCACGAGGTGCGTTAAGGACCGAAAGCCCGTTGCTTTTAAAACTTTAGCCGTGACCACGTTAAACCAGACCTCCACCTGATTCAGGATTTGGGCAGGCTTCGGCTTGAACTGAACGTGGACTCTCCGGTCTAGTCGCTTTCCATGCCTTCTTCTCTGCCCTCCTGACACTGAGATAATCACCGTGTCTCTGCCTACAAACCGGTTTTAGCATCCGGCATTAGAAGTATAATTGACTTATGATTATCCAATTAAGTTTCTTAGTTGCGTAATGAATGTGGCTAAGGAGACACTGGATTGCTTCAACGGGACTTTTCGGTTTCATGCGACGGTTTTTCGCAAAAAAAGAGGGTCTCTTTTTCGTTCAAACCGAAGTAGGACCGAGTCTTTTCGTCAAACGTTTCCACGTATTTTTCTACGGTAACATTAAATCCTACACTGCTTAATCTGTCAGGGTAATCTTTTCCGTAGAAGCGAACATGGTCTCGCTGGCCAAATCGCCTCTCCCGCTCCTCGGGGGTTACAACGTTGGGATCCTCGTCGGTCTTTTCCTCATTTGGCCTGATTGGAACCTGCAAAATAGCCCAACCGCCGGGCGCGATGACCCTGAATAGCTCGCTCATCGCAAGAAGATCATTGGGTATGTGTTCCAGAACATGATTGCAAAGAACTCCATCAAACCAATTGTCTTTGAATGGGATATCAATAATGTCTGTCTTTGTCACAGGCGTGCCTCCGTATTTGAAGGAGGCTGGGTCGATGTCCACCGGCCAGTATTCAACGTGGGAAGCGATCGAAAGAGTTCTGTGGAAGGTCCACTCTGGAGCGAAATGCAGTATTCTAATTTTGGGGTGAAAGAGCTTTTTTTTATCCAACAAATAGAGCCAGACGAGTCTGTGGCGCTCGAGTGATCCACAAACACCACACATGGCATTGGGACGACGGCTGGTAACCCCGGCAGGCAGAAATGTTTGCTGGATCGACCTGCATACCGGGCACTGAACAGAAGACTTCATGCGGTCAGTTAGCTTGCAATAGGGCCGATAGCCAGTGGAAAAAGACCTTGCCAAAATGGGCGAGTGAGATGGCTGAACTATCCATCCCCAATCACCGACGCCACGTGGGAGCAGATTCGGTCTGGGATTCTCCGTGCCAGTCGGCGAGCGGAAGGCGACCACCGCTTGCTCCCACCAACTGAGACAGCCGAGACATGGGGTACACACCGAGGTGATTTGTCCCCAGTGGGCGCATGGAATAGATTCGGTAGATTTTTTGGCGAAATAAGTTTATGGAAAGACTGGGCTTACAGTCGTTTCTCCCCCTCCATTTTAATCCGTATGAAGCTAACAACTGGTAGTTTTACCAAGAATATTTTCCTGTCGCTGATCATTCCGACGTTTTCACGCTTCGAGGAACTGTCCCGTTGTATCGGCTCGGTTGCGGCAGAGCTGGATTCCTTAACGGAGGAAGATCGTTTCGGCGTTGAAATTATTGTTGGAGACAACTGTTCGCCGCGCCCCCCTTCGGCGCTGGTCTTTTCTAAAATTGTATCGGCAGACGTTGTGTTCGTTCAGCGCTCCAAGAATGAAGGGGGGCTTGCAAATATTTTGGATTTAAATACAAGAGCGAGAGGTGAGTATGTCATGTGGCTGACGGATGATGATGCACTGTTGCCCGGGGCTTTAAATTATATCCTTTCAAATTTAAAGGCGCTGGAGGGTGCCCCTGTGGGTTTTATTTGGGGGTGTCTCCCGACATTTGACGCCCGGACAGGGAAGGTAGCCTACATTGATTCGCAGTCGTTTCCAAAAACAACCCGGGTCGAGGCAACCCGGATTAACGCATCCGCTTTTGCCCCAATGGCGTGGTCCTTGAGCCGGCAAATTTATCACCGGTCGGTTTTGAACCTTGAATGTATTTGGGGTCTAAACAACGCCTATGCGCAGATCGCTCTGGCTGCGCATGCGATAAGCGCGAAGGGCGGTTTGTTCTTGGAAAAGCCTTATGTGTTGCACTCCTACTTCAACCACGAGCACTGGGAGGAGTGGGGTGAGGACGTTTTGATTCGGAAGCTTCGAGTGTATTGCGATGGCTTGTGGATCCTAGAGCACGCGATCCAACCCCAACCGCATGAATCCGATGTTTTGAGACATCTTCAAGCGCACAGGGTGAAAAAGCATCGTGCCTACCTTGGGTCCGTGCCTTTCAGGCAGTTTCTGGAAAGGGACGGGGTCGAGGTTGTTTTGCAATCCGCCAAAGTTTTTTTGCAGGATTACGAGCACATCTACTCCGAGTTGGCTGGAATTGTGTCCAGCTTAGGCTGAGGACGGAAGTGGCGCAAAGTTCTCCCGCTTTAACAGTCTGCTTCCGCACCAGGTGGTCCCAACACAGCCTGTAAGGGGCGGGAGTTTGCTCCTCCTGGTGAGCGCGTAACCGTGGGTCTCAAGATACGCCACCGAAAGGCTCTTCAGGATCCGGGTCTGCAACGACGCTCCGCACCGGGCGGGTCAGTTTGGGGGCGCCAGCAAGTTTGAACTCCACCCTCACCTTGCCCCGGGGAACCCGTCCGGCGACCGGTTCGGCACTTCAGCGGGCGAACTCAGGGGAGGCGCCCTTGGTTGTTCACGGGGCGCGGAGCTTTGCTCTATTCGGGCGCCTCTTTTGCAACGCCGGCCTCTTGACCCGTGGGGCTCGAACGCGAAACTAGGCGCATGATCGAAACCTCTCAATCGTCTCCGTTCGCGCGCCCTGACTTCGTCAAGGCCGCGTGAGTCACTTTCCGGCGGTCCCAATGCTTTCTGTCAGGGGCAGGACTCTGATGTTCTCGTTGAGCGCGTAACTACGGGTCCCGGGATACACCACCCAAAGCTCGTCAAGCGCAAGGTCCGCAAGGACGGTCTGCATCGAGCGGGTCAGTTTGGGGGCGTCAGCACGCTTGAACTCCACCCCCACCTTGCGCCCGCGCAGAAACATCAACAGATCCAGTTCGCCGCCGCTGTGAACCGCATAGAAATAAGCCTCGTCAGGTTGATGAAACCGCAGGATTTCTTCCAGGGCAAAGCCCTCCCATGAGGCCCCCAACTTGGGGTGCATTAACAAGTCTATGTGGGAGCGAATCCCTGTAAGCGCGTGAAAAACACCCGAGTCTCTGAAATAAATTTTCGGCGTTTTAACCAGGCGTTTGCCAATGTTGGTGTGCCAGGGAAGCAGGCGGCGCACCATGAAGGTTTGTTCCAGCGCATCCAAATAAGATCGGGCAGTGTTCGGCGCGATGCCCATCGAAGAGGCGATCTCATTGCCGTTCCAGTTCTGTCCGTGGTAGTGGGCGAGCATTGTCCAGAACCGGCCCATGGCCGCCGGAGACATCCCAAACCCCAGGGAAGACAAGTCCCGCTCCAAAAACGTGCGGATAAAGTTCCGGCGCCAGTCAAAACTGTCGGCATCGGTTGTGGCTAGAAAAGAGCGGGGAAAACCTCCCCGTTGCCAGAGCGTGTCGGCGGATTGAACTCCGGTTTCTGAAAGGTTGAACCCCTGCATCTCGATGATTTCAACCCGTCCGGCCAGCGATTCCGCACATTGGCGGGAGAGTTCAGGGGAGGCGCTTCCCAAGATCAGGAATGTCGCAGGGTTCAGGGGCCGGTCAGCGAGCACGCGCAGGACGGGAAAAAGCCGTGGCTCCCGCTGGGCCTCGTCGATGAGCACCAGTCCTTTGAGTCCCTCCAAAACAGTTTTGGAGTTCTCCATGAGGCCCGCCACCAGGGGGTCCTCAAGGTCAAAATAGTTGAGGTGGTCGGGAGGCAGGATCTGGCGGGCAAGGGTGGTTTTGCCGCATTGTCTTGGCCCTACAAGTGCGACCACTGGGTTCCGGCCGAGGGCACGCTGGAGGGATTGTTGATAGGCCGGACGCGGGATCACTTCATGAAATCATGCATTTTAATTGCAGGATTTCAATGCTGGCTGTGCGGTGAATAGCCTCGGGGGCCGGGTGCAGGAATTTCGCCCGCCCGGTTCGAGTCGGGGGAGGCGCCTTTGCCTGTTTACTGAGCGCGTCGCCCTGTTCTAGCAGGGCCGCTTTTGCAACGCTGCCCTCTTGACCCGGGGGGCTCGAACGCGAAACCTAGGAGGATGACTGAAACCCCTCAATCGTCTCCGTTCTCGCGCCGTGACTTCGTCAAGGCCGCGGGAGTCACTCTGGGCGCCTCCGCGCTCGCAGGCGTCAGCGTGCCTCACGTTTTTGCACAGGGCAGCGACCAGTTGCGCATCGCCCTCATCGGCTGTGGCGGCCGCGGCACCGGTGCCGTCGTCAACGCGCTCAGCCAGGCCTGCAAGCCGAAGCTTGTCGCCATGTCGGACGTCTTCCAGACGAAGCTCGACAACAGCTACAAGTCCATCAAGGCGAAGTTCACCGACCAGGTCGACGTGCCGGAAGACCGCCGCTTCATCGGCTTTGACGGCTACAAGCACGCCATGGACGCACTCCGCCCTGGCGACATCGCAATTTTCACCACTCCGCTTGCCTTCCGTTGGGTGCACTTCCAGTACGCCATCGAGAAGGGCCTCAACGTGTTCATGGAAAAACCGGTCACCGCAGACGGCCCGACTTCCCGCCGCATGCTGGAGATGGCCAAGCAGGCCGACGCAAAGAATCTCAAGGTCGGGGTCGGCCTCATGTCGCGGCACAGTCACGCGCTGCAGGAACTCCACAAGCGTATTCAGGACGGGGAACTGGGCGAGATCAACCTCCTGCGCGGCTACCGGATGCAGGGTGTGATCGGCTCGGCCTTTTCCGAGCCCTGGCCCGGCCAGCCCAACGAGTTGCTCTGGCAGATCTCCCGCTTCCACAGTTTCCTGTGGGCCTCGGGCGGTGCCTTCAGCGACTTCTACATCCACCACGTCGACCACCTTTGTT
>JBIKSY010000427.1:0-2500 GCA_044348365.1 Chthoniobacteraceae bacterium | reverse complement strand
GACCTGCGCTCCATCAACACAAGCGGCGGCGGCTCCATCGCCGGCACAGACTTCCGCTCCATGGACACCTCCTCCGGAAGCGTCTCAGGCACCGACCTGCGCTCCATCAACACAAGCGGCGGCGGCTCCATCGCCGGCACAGACTTCCGCTCCATGGACACCTCCTCCGGAAGCGTCTCAGGCACCGACCTGCGCTCCATGAAAACCTCTGGAGGGAGTATTGCCGGCACCGATCTGCGCACGATCAAAACCAACGGGAACGCCGTCGCGAGGATTGATTTAAAACCAAGCGGGCCTTCCGGCGGCCCCACGATCACCGACATCCGGGCGGTCCGATAACCCCGCGCCGCTCGCGCACCGCCAGAGGCCGGGCTGGCTATTCTTGAAATGTCTTGGTTTCCCGGCGCCGCGGCCGGGGCACCTTTTGGGCTGGGGCGGAGGACGGAAGGAAGGGGGCCACGAACGCGTCGTGAAAGGAATACCCACCCGAAAAATCCTCGGGAGAGTCCTGGGCCGACTTTCGGAAAAACCCGGCCTCAATGAGGCTGTAGACCATTTCTCCAAAGTGCTCACCCCGCTTGATGCCCCATGCGTCAAAGACCGTCGGGACCATCGGCCCGAACTGCGCCAGGGCCACCTTGCGCACCCCTTCGAGCAACTGCTGCCCGGTGACGTGCCGGCTGCGCGTTTCCCGCTGCTTTTTCCCCTCGCCCGCAGTGTATTCCAGAACGTCCTTGAGGAAGAAATAGGCGTCTTTGTCGAACCTGGAGTCCTTTTCGACTATGAGTTCTACGGCGGCGGCGAAATCGAGTTTGAGCATGAGAGAAAGGGGCGGAGCGCGCACTGGCGCCGGGATGAAAATAGCATTTTGACGTCGTCCGTCAACGGGAGCCGCCCGCTAGGGAACCGGGACAGCCTCCGGGGATGAGATGGCTTTGATTATTACGGGAGCGGGATTGACACCGGGCGCCCCCGGGCCCTAGTTTCCACGTCCCCTCCCCACATGGAGGATTCGAAGCCTCGAGAGAAAGGAGGGAAGTAATTTATTATGCCAGAAGTAGCAGTCCGCAAGGGAGAGCCCATCGACAGAGCCCTGAAACGCTTGAAATCTAAGATTGAAAGCGAAGGGATCATGGAAGAAGTGCGCCGTCTCCGAGCTTTTGAGACACCAACTCAAAAGACAAAGCGTAAGGCAAAAGCCAATGCAAAGCGCGCAAAAGCCAAGTTCAGGTTCCAACTTCCGTCCTAGTTAGCATCTCCGCCCCACGGCGGAATGTTTAGCCTAGCGGCAGTCCAAAATGCCGGCCCCTCGTAGAAGGGGGCCGGCTTTTTTTGCGCCACAGCAGTCTGTTGTGAGCTTGCAGCAGGCGTCACAATGTCGGCTTCCAGACTTTCCTTGGACTCAGACCGGTTTTTCGCCTATGCTCCGCCTCAGGGCACCCCTACTCCCCCGGCCCCGCGGAGGGTCTCCTCTGCAACTTAACCGAAAGCCAACGTTTCCAACCAACCCGTTGTCATGCCTACGAATAAAGTGGAGCCAACTGTTCTAGAAACCGCCGCCGTGGGGGAGGCCAAACCCAAACGCGTGCGCGCCGCCCGAAGCGTCCAGAAACCCGCCGCGTCAAAGCCATCTTCCGAAGGGGGCCACGAACCGGCCCAGGAAGCGGCAAAAAAAGCCCCCTCCCGCAAGCGCTCAGCCACCCAAGCAGAGGCATCTGCGCCAACGGTGCAAGGGAGTGACGGCAGTCTGCAGCTGTCGTTTTCGACCGACGACATTTCTGTGAGGGCGTATTTTATCGGCGAGCACCGCCGCTCGCTTGGGCATGGTGGCGACTCGGAGGGCGACTGGCTCGAGGCGGAGCGGCAGCTACGGTCCGAGGCGCTCAGCATCGCTGCTTCGCTTCGCAAGAAGTAGCGTCCGTCCACCTCGCCGCCCGTTGACCTATTCCAAAATGCCCTCTGTGCCCCAAATCCAAACCCCTGAAGCGGAAGCCCTCGCCGGGGCCCTGCGGGAAAGGCTCGCTGTGATCGGTGACCGGGACTGGTTTGCGAGGGACGCCTCCGGCCATTTGGACGCCCTGAAGTCGGTCTCTGCCAAGATCGAACTTCTTGCGACCTCCTTGCCGCCCCCCGTGGATCCCCAGCTGCGCCATTATTTGGAACGGTGCAGTTACGACAAGGCTCTTGCCTTTCTCAGGGGAGACAAAGGAGAGTAAGCGGCACAAGCTGGAGGCGCCGCCGGGGTTTTAAGTAGGGCCCGGCAACAGATCCGCCTCGGTTTCCTTCCCCCGTCTTCGAGGGACGGAAGCAAGGGCTCTAGAATTCTGCCCCCCAAACCCTACCAGCGGGCGGAGAGAACCGCGCGCACTTCGCGGGCGTAGCGCGCAATGTCGGGCGCCCCCAGCATCTGGGAGACAATGACCACGCGCCTGGCGCCTGCGTCCAAGACGGCTTCGAGGTTTCCGCGCTTGATTCCTCCGATGCAGAACACCGGTTTGGT
>JBIKSY010000175.1:0-8402 GCA_044348365.1 Chthoniobacteraceae bacterium | reverse complement strand
ACCCCGTTGATTGCGGCGGGTGCCAGCGTGGCCAGAATGCCAATGATGGTGATGACCACCAGCAGTTCGATAAGAGTGAAACCTGAGCGATTTTTTATTGTGCGTTTCATAGGGGAATGAGTTTGGAGGGGTGACTTTGTTTCTAAGAAATAGAGCGATTCCTTGCAATGGCAATCGCAGGGGCCAGAGGCTTCCGTTGTCAGTGTCCGGAGGGGATGGTGTAGTGACTTTTCCCAGGTGGGTAACCTCCGGCAGCCGAAAAGTTAGCGTGGTGTGGGAGCGGTTTGGAGTTGGTCAGGAACGGCTGGTTGGGGCGGCTCCAGTTTAAGGATGACCACAGCAAGGGGAGGCAGCTGGAGGACCAACGAGTGAGAGCGTCCCTGCCATCCGTGTTGATGTGACCAGACGCCACCGGCGTTGCCCATATTGGAGCCGCCGTAAGTCTGCGCGTCGGAATTGAGGGTTTCTTTGTAAAAGCCGGGCTGGGGCACCCCGACCCTGTAGTCGCACCGTGGAACGGGGGTGGCGTTGACCAGGACCAACAGAAATTCGCCCGAGGCACCCTTTCGCAGAAAGGAGACAACGGAGGCGTCCGAATCGTGAAAGTCAATCCACTCAAAACCCTCGCTGGAATCCTCAACTTCGTAGAGGGCGGGTTCGTGGGTGTAGAGCCAGTTGAGGTGCTGCACGAGCCTGCGCAAACCGTCGTGAAGAGGGCCGCCCAAGAGGTGCCAGTCGAGACTCTGGTTGTGGTTCCACTCTGCCCACTGGCCGAATTCGCCCCCCATGAAAAGCAGTTTTCGGCCCGGATGCGCGTACATCCAGGAGTAGAGCAGGCGGAGGTTGGCAAACTTTTGCCATTCGTCCCCTGGCATTTTGTTAATGAGCGAGCCTTTGCCATGGACGACCTCGTCGTGGCTGAAGACCAGGACAAAGTGCTCGTGGTAAGCGTAGAGCAAAGAGAAGGTGATTTCTCCCTGATGAAAGCGCCGATGCACGGGCTCCCTGCTCATATAATGGAGAAAGTCGTGCATCCAGCCCATGTTCCATTTGAAACCAAAGCCTAGTCCGCCCAGATGGGCCTGTCGGGAGACGCCGGGCCAGGCGGTGGACTCTTCTGCGATGGTCATGATGCCCGGAAAGCGTCCGTAGCAGACCTCGTTGAAGCGTTGGAGAAAGTAGATGGCTTCGAGGTTTTCGCGGCCGCCGTACATGTTGGGCACCCATTCGCCTGCCTTCCTCGAGTAGTCGAGGTAAAGCATCGAGGCGACGGCGTCCACCCGCAGCCCGTCGATGTGGTACTGGTCGAGCCAGAAGAGGGCGTTGGCAATGAGGAAATTCCTGACCTCGTTGCGGCCGAAGTTAAAGATGAGGGTGCCCCAGTCGCAGTGCTCTCTTTGCTTTGGGTCGGAGTGCTCATAGAGCCGGGTTCCGTCAAACTCGGAGAGGCCGTGGATGTCCTTGGGAAAATGTCCCGGCACCCAGTCCAAAATAATCCCAATTCCAGCTTTGTGGGCCGCGTCGACAAAAAACCGGAAGTCGTCTGGATTGCCATGCCGGCTGGTGGGGGCGAAGTAGCCGGTGACCTGGTAGCCCCATGACCCCTCGAAGGGGTGCTCCGCGATGGGAAGCAGCTCCAAGTGGGTGTAGCCCATTTCCTTCGCGTAGGGAATCAGCTCGGCCGCCAGTTCACGGTAGGTGAGGGGGCGGTTGCCCTCTTCGGGTTTGCGCCTCCAGGAGCCCAGATGCACCTCGTAGATCGAGACCGGTTCCCGGTGCCACTGCTTTTTGCGCCGCTCTTCCATCCAAGCTTCGTCCGTCCACTGGAAGCGGTGCAAATCAAAGACGAGCGAAGCGGTTTGCAGGTTGTTCTGCGAAAAAAACGCGAAGGGGTCGCTCTTGAGAATCACCTGATTGTGGGAGTTTAGCACCTCAAACTTGTAGTGAGCTCCTTCCGTCAGGCCTGGAATAAAAAGTTCCCAAACTCCACACTCCAGCAGTTTACGCATTGGGTGGAGGCGTCCGTCCCAGTTGTTGAAATCCCCAACGACTGAGACCCGTCTGGCGTTCGGAGCCCAGACATGGAAGGTGCAGCCACTGACTCCGTCGACAGTGCGCAAATGGGCACCGAGGCGTTCGTAGAGGTTCCAGTGCTGGCCCTCGCAGAAGAGGTGGGCGTCGAACTCACTTAGGAGCCGCTCAAAGCTGTATGGGTCCGCACTCGTCAGCACCGTGCCGCAGCGGAGGGTGAATTCGAGCCTGTAAACAAGCTGGTCCGGCGAGTCCCGCAGGAGCAGTTCGAAAAGGCCGCCGGGATGCGTCCTGCAGAGTGCGGTCGGCCCGGGCACCTGGGGGGCAGGTTTCGCCTGTTCTATTGAGATGAAGCGGACCGATTCCGCGTCGGGTCGGAAGACTCGCAACACACGGTCAGCGCCGCAGGTATGGATCCCGAGGGCGGAGAAGGGGTCCCCGTGGGTGGCGGAGAGAAGCGCTTCAATTGCGCCAGAATCAAGGGTGGACTGCTCCAGTTTTAAAAATTTCATTGGGCGGCGGGTGGTCGCGCGAGGAGCGGGGCTATGTGACTGCGGTAAATGGATGGCCATCGGTAGGTGCGAAGAATTTGTCTGCGGGCCAGAATCGTATCCCGACCTTTCAACTGCCGTACGAGCCACTCAGCAAGGTTGGAAATAGAAATGTCGCTCGGGTAGGGCAGAGCTCCCGGCAGGGTGTTCATGGGCTCGGTGTCCGGGCAAAATACCGGCTTGCCAAAGGCAGCTGCCTCCAGCACCGGCAGGCCAAAGCCTTCACGTGCGCCAGAGAGAAACACAGCATCTGAGACCTGATAGAGCGCGCACAGCTCGCGGGGGCCGACGGAAAGGCGGTCATTGAGAAAGTGCACGGAGTCGGACAGTTTGAGGCTTTGGACGAGTGAGCGCAGGCTAAGCGCGTATGCCGCGTGGACTGGATTGTGGGGGTCTGCAGCGCCAGTGACGAGGTATTGAACGTCAAATCCCTCTGAACGGATGGCACGGGTCATCCTGATTCCCGCCTCCAACGCCTTGCGTGGCAGAAGCCTTGTGGGATTCAGAAGGACGGCATCGGCGTCCCAAAGTCCCAGCATTTCTGCAAGAGCGGCCACTGGTCCGGGGAGTTGGAGGGTTGCTGCTGGATCCAAGCCGTTGGGCACGACCTGACAGGGGACATGCAAGCGCTGTTGAACCTCTCGGGCGCGGATGGGCGAGATGGCAACATATTCCCAGGCTGTGCAACCGTTGGCGTGGGGGTGTTCCGGACCGGGGAAAGTGTCGGGGTAGTCCGGGTTTCCGAGTGCCAGGTCATGGACCCAGCATATCCAGCGGGTCTGCGTGTGGATGCGTGCCAGTCCCTGGAGTGCGTGCGTCAGTTCCAAGGCGAAAGGCATGGTGCCTACGTTGTGGAGCAGCACGCAGTCGACCCCGGCAAGTGCGGCACCCAAATAGGCGGCAAAATCTGCTCGACTGGAGCCCCTGCCCAGCGGAATGAGCGCATCGGCTGCGTCACCGCTGCCCCCTTCAAAGCAGGCCAGACTGACGTGGTGGCCCTCTTTGCGCAGTAGCCGGATTTGTTCCCCAACAACCCGCTCCACGCCTCCCAGAATTGGGGGTGCAGTGTAGTGGATGAGAGCTATTTTCACAGGCGCACTTTTTTTGGGGGCTGCCCAAAGATGCACCCGCGTTTCTCGGCTTGCAACGCTGGCCGCGTTTGCAGCATTGTGGCCACCCACTTTTGGACGCCAGGGTAGCTCAGAGGTAGAGCAGGGGACTCATAAGCCCTTGGTCGGGAGTTCAATTCTCCCCCCTGGCACACCAAGGCCTCCTTCGACCGGGGCTGGTCTGACTTCCATGCCCTCATCGGGTGGAGGGCTGAAAGTCCAAGCAGCGACGGCCGTTTTCTGTGGTTTGGTTTCCGCAAACTCGCGGGTTCCTTGCAAGGGGAGTCAAAACGAGCAATCTTAGGGGATGGGGCCTTTCCTGCGGACCTAGACTTGCGCTTTCTTGTTTCTGGCAACAGTTTTGCGCTGGCTTGGCAAGGCTCGTGCTCTGATCTGATCAGCGATGCGTGTTTTCTTTCTACTTTCATTTCTCACGTTGACTCTGTCGACGGGCTCCCGGAGCTTGGCACTGCCGGGGGAAAGCAGTCCGACAGGGGCGTCTCAAGGGGCAAATTCTCCTGCGGACAAGTCTGTTGCAGCAGGGTACCCGTTTGTGTACCGGCAGGTTGGGTATCTGGCCACCACCGGTCCCGCTCCTATGCGTTTTGGCGCTTCGGTGCCAGGTGGAGGGGATCGGACGCCCCCCAGAATTACTGCGGCCAAAAAACCAGAGTTGAGCAGAACCGCCGAGGGAATGGCTCGGACCGAGGCGATTGAAGCCTACCGGAGTATTTTCGGACGTGGCCTTCCAGTGCCTGCCGGATCGCCTGAGGGCGGTCCTAAGGTTCCGGACGCATTTTTGGACGCTGGAAGCGGCCTTGGTACTGGCGGCGCAAACAGCGAAGTATTGGAGTTCTTCCAGCAACCGGTCCCGGATGCGGACACACGTAAACGGCAGAATCGGTTTCTTTTCGATCCGGTTTTCCAAGCCGCCAGGCCTCCCGCCGCTCCTGCTGCTCCCGCTCCGCAGAGTCGTGCCACCTACCAGAATTAACATGAAACTTTTGTACCGCGGTGTCGCGCTGGCTCTTGCGGGCATCAGTCTGCCTTCGGCAGCCTATTCCGCGCCGGCACAGAAGGGGAACGCGGCGGCTAAAGCGACCCAGGCCGCCGCCCCGGTGGAGGCGGAGGTTCCTGTCGCGCCGTCCTCGGTGGTCACCGAGGAGATGCGTACGGCCAATGAAGCCGCAAGCAGTTCTGCGGAAGCGGCAATCGCTTCGCTCAAGGCAGCGCGCGCCGCGATTGCGGCGGAGAAGACAAGGGATGGGGCGAGCTCAGACGGGGCGGTGGTTGCCCCAAGCGCGTCCCCTGCCGGACTTTCTTCGCCGGTTGGTGCTGGACGCAAAGGCAAAGCCGTAGAGAAACTGGCGCCGCTTCCCTCCGCACAAGAACAGTCCGGCGGAACAACCACACCGCCCCCGGCCTCCCAGGGGCCGTCCGCTGCAGCGGTCCAGGGCGGCGGCCCGATGAATCTGAAGGCTGCCGTCAACGACTTTAAGGTTTCGCTGGACGAGCCAAAGCCGGAAGCAGCTTCTCCTCCGTCGCCGTCAGTTCCCCCTCCGGCGCCTGCTTCCCAACCCGCCCTTGTTGCGCCGGTCCAGGCGGCTCCTGTTCCTGCTCCCTCTGCCGCGGTGGCGGAGGCACCAAAACCTTCGCCGCAGAACGTGCCAACCCCGACGGCCGTAACACAGGCTCCAGAACCCGTGCCGACTCGGCCCTCTATCGAGGCAGCAGCCGCTGCCGTCGCCGGAGCGGCAGCAGCGCCAGGAGCGGAGCCTGCAGCAGGCGAGGTCAAGAAGAAGTCCAGGTTCGGAAGCGACGACGCCCTTGGTGATGCCTCAAAAAAGAAGGGCAAGGGAAAGTCGAAGGACCCTGTGGCCAAGCTGACTCCTGAACAGCAGAAGGCAGTGGAGATCAAGGCCTTCTGCGACAAGGCCAGAGATGCAATCAAGCGGGGAGAGGAAGAGGTTGCTCGGGGGCTATTGGAGTCGCTGGTGGCTGTGGATCTTCCCCATGCGGAAAAGAAGTTGGCCCTCACCGAGGTGGCGGCGGTGTACGAGGAAAAGGGGGACTTGACCAAGGCCATTGCGATTTTGGAGAAGCTCGCCAATGTTTTGGATTCGGACATCGAGGTGCCCGTCTGGCTGTTGAAGCTCGGCGAACTCTACCGTGAGGCTGGTGCGTACCAGATGGCCATTTCGCGGTACTACGGAGTCATTCAGTTGGCGATGAAGGTGGGAAGTTCTGATTTTCAGCGTTTTCAGGCGATTTCCAGGCAGGCGCAGCGAGAGATCGCCAACACCTACTTCATCAAGGGGGATTTTGATCAGGCACAGAAGTTTTACAACATGGCCTTGCGTTCGGATCTTCCCAAGGAAGAACGGGCAGTTGCCATGTTCCGCGCTGCGCATTGTACGTTCATGCGAGGTGACATGAATGGAGCAATCAACGGCTTGGAGCGCTTTTTGAAGGACTTCAGCCGGCATGCTTCTGCGGCGGAGGCGCGTTACATGCTGGCCACCGCTTACAAGACCGAGGGCCGGCCGCAGGATGCCTATGATTCTGTTATCGACCTTCTGCGCGACGCCAAGGGGAAGTCCGAGGAGAACCCAAAGGCTTGGGCTTTCTGGCAGAAAAAAGCGGGGAACGAATTTGCGAACGACTACTACCAGCGTGGTGAGTTTGTGAACGCGGTGACGATCTACCAGGCGCTGGCTGCGATCGAGGAGTCTCCTGAGTGGCGCTGGCCGGTGGTCTACCAAATGGGGCTTTGCTTTGAGCGGTTACGGATCGAACCCCGCGCGTCCGAGTGTTACAAGTACATTGTGGACGAGAACAAGCGCCCGGAGTTCAGGTGGCGGAAGATGCCCCAAAGCGTGGCCAACCTTGTTCAGATGGCGGGCTGGCGGGTGGAGCAGTTGGAGTGGGATAGTGTGGTGAACACGAAGCTTCGAGCTGTGGCTGGTATGGATCTGAGCCGGCCTGTTCCAAAGGGAATACGCCCCTAGGACCAAACCTATGAGGATTGAAAATCAGACTTCCAGCGCTGTCGTGGAGGCCGTTTTTGCCCATTCGGCGCTTTGCGAGGAGGTGTATTCCTTCCTTTTGGAGGAAAACAGGGTTTTGCGCAGTTCGGGAAGGCTGATGCAGCAAGGGATTTTGGACAAAAAAAAGATGCTGCTTGGCGCTCTCGGCGAATCGTTGGGACGGGTAAAAGAGTCCGTCCGGGCGGGAAAGGTTGCAAAGACTCCAGCATTGCGGGCCGCCACCTTGAAGGCTCAACGTATCCTGCTCAAGTCGATGCTTTTGGATAAGGAAAATGAACAGTTGCTGCTCAAGCATGCACTCTCCTCTTCGTCCGGAGAGGTGCATATTTTGCCTAAGCCCACCGCCAATCAGGTTCGCCGGAGGTACGAGGGGCAGAATTAAACATGACTTTTTTGCCGAGTGGGGCCATGTATAGGGATGTCGGTCGCGCCCGCCCCTGCCCATGGCTGTTGAAAAAATTCTTGTTATTGATGATGAGCATTTCATCCGGAAAACCTTCGAAGAGGTGCTCCGGGGGAAGCGGTATGGCGTAAGTAGCGCTGGGTCCCTCGCGGAGGCCGAACGCCTCATGAAACGGGAGCAGTTTGATGTGGCCTTTGTCGACGTGCGCCTGCCCGACGGGGAGGGGACCACTTTTTTGGAGCGGGTAGCCACCTCCAAGACTCCGCCCCTCGCGATCATGATGAGCGGCTTTGGCACGGTGGAGTCCGCAGTGGAATGCATGAGGGCCGGCGCTTTTGATTATCTTCTAAAGCCCTTCTCCATCAGTCAGATTGAGGTGCTTGTCCGCAAGGCTGAGGGCTACCGCCAGATGGTGAAGGTGAACGAATATCTTTCGGCGGAACTCGCGGGGGCCAAGGAGTTGGTTGGGGGGAGCGATGCAATGAATCGGCTCAGGGAGATGCTGCGCAAGGTAGCCCCGACCGAGGCCACAGTGCTCATCCAGGGCGAGAATGGCACCGGCAAGGAGCTGGTGGCTCAGGCGATCTACCAGGCCAGCGGGCGCTCCAATCATCCCTATATCCGGGTCAACTGCGCGGCGCTTTCCGAGAACCTGATGGAGAGTGAGTTTTTCGGTCACGAAAAGGGCTCCTTCACCGGGGCGACAGAGCGCCGTGAGGGCCGGTTTGAGTTGGCAGACGGCGGAACCTTGCTGCTCGACGAAATCAGCGAGATCTCCCCAAGGTTGCAGGCCAAACTGCTGCGCGTCCTGCAGGAGCGCGAGTTTGAGCGCGTGGGCGGGACAAAGACGATTCAAGTCGATGTGCGCGTTCTGGCGACCACCAACAGGGACTTGCGCAAGTCTGTCGAGAAAGGGGATTTCCGGGAGGATTTGTACTACCGGCTTAATGTTTTCCCAGTTTCTGTGCCCCCCCTGCGGGAGCGCGACGGGGATATTCGGGTACTGGCCTCTCATTTTCTAAACCGTTTTGCTAGGCAGCACGGACGTTCGGAAATGGAGCTCAGCTCCAGTTGTCTAGATGTTCTCGAGGCACACCGCTGGCCGGGTAACGTGCGCGAACTTCAAAACACGATCGAACGGGCGGTCATCATGAGCGAACTCGGAGCACCAATTATTCCAGCTTCGCTTGCCATCGGGGATCCACCCGTCGGGTGGGCGGCAGACAAGGCCCAAAAGGCGCAAAAGGCCGGCGACAAGGGG
>JBIKSY010000029.1:0-26318 GCA_044348365.1 Chthoniobacteraceae bacterium | reverse complement strand
CACCGCCGTCGTCGGAATGGAGCGCGCCAAGCGCTCCCTGCTATTGCACGCCATCGACCCACGCATCGGCGGCACCCTCCTCCTAGGCCACCGGGGCTGCGCCAAAAGCACGCTGGCCAGGGGCTTTGCCGCCCTCCTCCCGCAGGACGGAACGAAAGCCGCCCCCTTTGTAGAAGTACCCCTCGGAGTCACCGAGGACCGGCTTTTGGGCTCCATTCAGGCGGACGTCCTGCTCCAATCGGGACAATGGACCCCGCAGACCGGCCTTCTCGAAGCCGCCAACAACGGCGTGCTTTACCTCGACGAAATCAACCTGCTGGCCGATCCGCTCGCCGACCTGCTACTCGACTCGGCCGCCTCTGGCGTCCACCGGCTCGAACGCGACGGCCTCTCGCTGGCGCACAGCGCCCGCTACATCCTCGTGGCCACGATGAATCCCGAAGAGGGAGACCTGCGCCCACAGCTCTCCGACCGCTTCGCCCACAGCGTTTCCATCACCGACGCCTTCACGCCTGCGGAACGCGTCGAGATCGGCCGCCGCCGACTCGCCTTCGACGACGCACCGGAAGCCTTTCTTGAAGACTGGACCGCCCCGACCCTCCGCCTCCGCGAGAAACTGGGAGCCGCCCGCGCCAGACTGCTACAGGTCCAAACTCCTGACTCGCTTCGTCTTGCACTCGCCCAACGCGCCGGCGCCGCTGGCCTCGAGGGAATGCGGGCCGAACTGGCCATCCTACGCACCGCCCGCGCCTCGGCCGCCTTCCGGCACGCCGCCGCCGTGGAACAGGCGGACCTCGAGGAAGCCTGGGAGCTGTGCCTTGGCCACAGACAAAGCTCCCTGCCCAAGCCCCCAGCGGCACACCCTCCCTCCCCTCCACCGCCCGCCTCCGGCAACTCGGCCGGGAAGCCAGACCCCCAGCCCCAGCCTTCCTCCATGCCCTCGCCCCACCCCGCTCCCACTCCGATCGCCTTCACTCCGGCCGACGCCTTCGCCTCCCCCATTCCGCTCCGGCCGCTGCTCAAACCCCGGGTTCTCTCGCTGCCACGGCCGGTGGCGCAGAACCACCACCTCACCGCCGCCCTCTCCTCCGACCGGAGGGCCACTGCCCGGCTCGCCACCGCCCAGCTCAGCCGGGGGCAGATCCGCTGGCAGGCCTCTGCGACCGCCTCGCTGCGTTCGGGCTGGCAGCCGGGAGACTCGCGCGCCGGCTGGCGGTGGGTACGCTCCTGCGCCCATCCAGCACGCCGCCTCTGGGCGCTGCTGGACGCGAGCCGCTCCACGGGCGCCGCACAGTTTCTGGCGGAGGCCCGGGAGTCCCTAGCTTCTCTGTTTCAAGCCCCGCTGAGGATCAACCTACTGCTGGTCCACCAGGGCTCGGTCCGCTGGCTGGCACGCAACGCCACTCCCTCGGGAGCCCGTGCGGCTCTGGAATCGCTCCCGGACGCGGCCGGCAAGAGCCCGTTGCGCGAGGCCCTGCTACGTCTCCACCGCGGCCTGAGCGCAGCGCAACCCTCCACAAAGGACACCGTCTGCATCTGCTCGGACGGCCTCCCCACCCTGGCCCGAGATCAAACCGCCGCCCAAGCCGGCCAACGCCTGCGCGCCGCCGTGCAACGCCTGACCCGCCAACAGCCTTTCCGCGCGTTCTGGCTGAGCCCCGCCCCCACGAGGACGTTCACACGCTGGCTGGACACCCTGCTGGCCGGGTCCCAGGTCGAGCTGGTCCGGATTGCCGGTGCCGACGGCCGCTAAGCCCGGCTTGCTCCAGCGCGACGGCTTCCCCAAGGTCGGGGCGACTTTCGCCACTTCTCATGGCCCGGCTCAAGGGGTTGAAAGAAACAATAAGTTCCGCTAAAGGGTGGGAGGTCTGCTTCGCCTCCTTTCACCATGCCCTCCCCCAAGGCCTGCCTCTTGCTCTTACTGCTGCTCGCCCTGCCAGGGTGCGCCACCGGAAAAACCCGCCGTTTGTCGCTGCTAGCTCCCGGTGTGCGCAACGGTGTGCAGGCGCCTCGAGCGATCGGGGGTGGCTGGCTAGCCCTCTGCCAGACCGGAGAAAACCAATGGGCCCTCCTGCCAACCTCCGTGCAGACCCGGCAGGTGCACGACGACCAGGTGGACCAGCCCGGAGAAAAAAGCGGCAGGGAGTTCCGCCCAAACCGCGATGCCACACTCTGCTTGCTGCGCCACGATTCGCTCAAGGCCGGTCGCGTGGTGCCGGCGGAATTCAAGGCGGTTCGGCCCTCGGAGGTAAACCTCCTCAACCGCATGGGATTCGGTGTGCCCGTCCTGTTTTCCATAGACACCTACATCCTGCACGCCAAAGTTTTGGACAAAGAACCTCCACGCTTTGCGCTGAGCGTTTCGGTGAATTCGGGACAGGCCCAGCCCCTTGGCGAGGTGGAACGGGGCATCGAACCGGCGTTTGAAAGCGTGGTTTTGATCTGGGCGGGAGACCTGAACCGGGACGGGGTTGCCGACTTCATTTTCGAACACAAAGCCTTCAACCAAACCGGACAGAGCCTCTATCTTTCCCGCCACAACGGAGGCGGATACCAGCGGGCCGGGCTCGACCTTTGGAGTGGAGGCTAGTTCCGAACGCAGCGAACTTTTACCGGTGCGGGCGGGCCTTGTGTAGAGAAGACAGACGAGGAAACACGCCGTTTTGATGCTTGCCGGGCCCTGGCACCTCGACTCAGCGCTTTGTTCGGATGGCCCTCCCCTGGGGCCCTTAAACAGCCGGCGAGGCAGTAGCACCCAGAGCGCCCCGCACACCCGCACACACTCGCCCCAGCGGGGCTCTTACCGGTACCGGACGCTTTTTAAATAAAGCCCCTCGGCCGGCGCACAAAACGAGGTCCGCCGCCCCGCGGGCCGGCGCAGCAACTCCTCCAGCCAAGCCAGGTCCGCCTTCCCTTGGGCCACCCGCACCATCGAGCCCGCCAGCATCCGCACCATTCGGTACAAAAAACCGTTGCCCGCGAAACGGAGCGTCAGCAGCGGGCCCGCAGTCTTAAGGGTGAGGGCGGAAATGGTCCGTTCCGTACTTTTCTCGGGCCTTCCCCGGTTGGCGGCAAACCCTGCAAAATCATGGCTTCCCTGCAACAGCAGCGCACACTGCCGGAGCACCTCGCTGTCCAGCGGCGTCGGCAGGTGCCACACACGCCCGGCCTCCAGTGGATGCAACGGCCGGGCGTTCCACATCCGGTAGACGTACTCCTTGCCCACGGCGCTGAAGCGGGCGTGAAACCCGCGCGGTGCGCGGCGCACCTCCAGCACGCGCACCCCCGGCGGAAGCTGCGCGTTGACGGCCCCCGCCCAGGCCTCCACCGAAAGCCTCCCCTCGGGCACGTCCACATGCGCCACCTGGCCCAGAGCGTGCACCCCGGAATCGGTGCGCCCCGATCCGTGCACGACCCTGCGTTCGCCAACCAGACTGGCCACCGCCCGTTCCAGAAAATCCTGCACTGCATTCCCAGAAGCCTGGCTTTGCCAGCCGTCAAAACCGCTGCCCTCGTAAGCCACCAGCAGCCGAAGCCGGAGCGAGCCGGGGGCGGGTTCGTCGTTGGAACGCCCGGGGTTCACTGCGCCAAAAACGCTTGCGAATCCAGCCAGCTCTGCAGAATCAGCTGCGCCGCAACCTGGTCAATGACCGCACGGCTCTGTTTGGTGTTGCGGCCCGCCTCGTGCAGGGCGCGCTGTGCGGCCACCGTCGTGAGCCGCTCGTCCCACAGCACGATTTTAACCTCCGGCACCAAAGCGCGCACGAACTCGGCAAACACTTCCGCCTTGACCGCCGCCGGCCCTTTTGTGCCGTTCATATTCTTGGGTAGCCCCACCACCACGGTGTCCACCGTCTTTTCCCGGACCACCGCGGCGATCCGCTCGAGCGCGCCCCGGCCGGCGGGAACGCTCTCAAACGGGTGCGCCAGCATTCGGAGTTCGTCCGAAAGGGCGAGACCGATCCGGGCGTCTCCAGTGTCGATTCCAAGGGCGCGTTGCATCCTGCAGGAATGGGGCAGGAGGCTGCCCGGGTCAAGGGCTGGCGAGCCATTTTCGACTCCCCCCAACAGCGATCCAAAGCTGGCGCACTAGGTGCTACCCTTCCGGCCTCTATGCGTCCCTTTTCAGCCCTCTGGTGTGTCGCCCTCCTCGCCGCCGCACCCCTCCTCCACTCCGCGCCGGGCGACGCACCCGCCGCTGCCCTGCAACTGCGCCCCAACGACCGCATCGTCGTTCTGGGGAACGCCGCAGCCGACGCTCTCTTTCAGGACGGTTACCTCGAAACCCTCCTGCACCTCCGCTATCCCAACCATCAGCTCTTCGTCCGGAACCTCGCCTTTCCCGGCGACACCGCTCAGGGACGCGGCGGCCCGGCGGCCCGCGAACAGTGGCTCAAGGCGGCCAACCCCGATGTGCTGCTGGTTTTCTACGGCGGGGCGGAAGCCTTTGGCGCCAAGCCGGGACTGGCCCCCTTTCGGACCGAACTGACGGCACTGCTCAAAAAGGCTGCCTCGCTTGAGCGGACGGGAAAAGCACCGCTACGCGTGGTAGTGTGCGGCCCGATGGCCGTCGCGCCGGCGGCAGATCCCGCCGGTGAAGCCCCGGCGACGCCCACCCTCAACGCCAGCCGAAAACTGTATTCCGAAACCGCCGCCGCCATCGCAGCGGAAGCTGGAGTGTCCTTTGTCGACCTGTTCACCCTCACGCAGGAACTTTTTGCCACGGCCCCCCAACGCTCCGCACTCCTTCCCTCGCGCTGGGGCGCCCCGGCCAGCGCCTTGCAAACCCCCACCGGCTACCTGAGCGCGGAGGCCCACCGCCTGCTGGCTCCGAAATTCTTCCACGCCCTGCTGGGCGAGACCCCGCCCAACCTCCCTGCAGAGCCTGTGGCGGGAGCCGCCGCGGGAACCAACCCAGCCGACAGCCTCCGCGCCGCAGTGAGCGCCCGTCATGCGGAATGGCAGGCCCGCTACCGGCCGGCAGCCGGCGCCCCCCCGCCGAAGGAATGGGCGCAGCTGGAGCCCCTGTTTGCCCGGCACAACGCCGCCGTCTGGGCACTGGCCAAAGGGGAGAGGCCTGTCTCCGAGGGAAAATCCGTCCTGCCACCGGCACCCGCCGGCGCACAGCAAGCGGGCCCGAAATTCGAAGTGCAAGCGGGCTTCGCCGTCGACACATTCGCCGAAAGCGCCCGCTTTCCGGAGCTGGCCAACCCGGTGCAGCTAAGCTGGGACGGTCTGGGCCGGCTGGGCGTGCTTTGCCGGCCGCAGTCCAAGGAAGGTCTCCCGCTGGCCTCGTCCGACAAGCTCCTTCTGTTGGAAGACACCGACGGTGATGGGCGGGCCGACCGCTGCAGCGTCTTTGCAGAGCAGCTCAACCGAACCGGCGCCTTCACCTTCCACAGGGACGGCGTGTTGCTGGAGCAAGCCGGCGACCTGTGGCTGCTGCGCGACCCCAGCCGCACGGGCAGGGCCACAGAGCGGGAACGCGTCCTGATGGGCTTTGGGGTCGCCGGACCCGACCCCTCCCCCAACCGGCTCCTCAGTGATCCAAGAGGCGCGGTCTACTGGGCCGATCCCGGCCCGCACCGTTCCCGGGTGGAGACGGGTACCAGTCTTTTACCGGACGCACGCGGCATGGTCCTGCGCTTTGAGCCCGCCAGCGGCAGGCTCGAACCGCTCCTGAGCAGCGGGCTCGACGAGGCACCCGGCGCACTGCTGGCCTCCTGGGGCAACGTGCTTTTCACCGACTCCAAGGCGCAGTTCTGGCACTTTGGCCCGATGGTGTACGGGCGCTCCGAACCGCTTCCCAAAAAGGCCAACTGGCCCCGGCTTTGGGACAAGGCCCCCTCCCCCTGCACCGGCACCGCCATCATCAGTGGCGGCCACTTCCCGCCCGAACTCCACGGCGCCCTGCTTGCCACCACCTTCGCCAAACCCGCGGGCATCCGGCACGCCTTTCCCAGGGAAGGGTCTCCTGCCGAACTGCTCTCCTCCGAAGACCCCGCCTTCCGCCCGCGCGCCCTCGCCGCCGCACCGGATGGCTCGCTCTTTTTTGCAGACGGCGGCCGACAGGACGGCCGGATCTACCGCATCACCGCCCAAGACCGCCCGCTCCCGGAGCTGCCCTCGCTGGTGAATGCCTCGACCGAACAACTTCTGGAGGCACTCAAATCCACGGAGGAAAGCGTGCGCGAACAGGCACGCCACCGCCTCGGTTCGCTTCCAGCCGCCCCTACCCTTGAGGCCCTCAAGGCTTGGACGCTGCGCCTCAATCCGGCCGACCCCCAGTTTGAGCGCCACCGCCTCGAGGCACTCTGGGCGGCCCGCTGGTTTGGGGCGCTGGACCTTCCCCTGCTGGAGCAGGTCCTCGCCTCCCCAGAGCCCCAGGCCCGCGCCCAGGGCGTCCGCATCCTCTGCGAAGCACGGACCCTGCTCCCCGACGCCCCACGCCGACTCGAACTCATGGCCACCGACGCCCACGAACGCGTCCGCCTCGAGGTGCTCGCCGCCGCCGGTTCCTTTGCCGGCACGGAAACCCCTGCCGCCGTCCGCCTTGTGCACCGGGTGCTGCTCAACCCCCTCGACGCCACCCTCGAGCGGGTCGCAAAGGAAACCCTCCGCCAGCTCGAGCCCGACTCCAGCCGGATGCTCCTGCCCTCCGAGCCCTCCGTCCTGCGCTTTGTGCTCGCGCGCCTCTCCGACGCCGAACTGGCCAAGGCCACCCCGGCCGAACCCGTCTGGCTCGGGCAACTCGAACGCGCCGGCGTCCCCCCCGCCGCAAAGCAAACCGCCCTCCGCGCCCTTGCCCAAAAGCGCGCGACCAGTTTTGCCACGGAGCTGGCCCTCGCCCTAAGACAGCTCGACACTGTCGAGGCCAGCAACGCGCTCACCGCCCCCCTTCTCGAGCTGCTGGTTCTCCAGCCACCCGCCGAGCTCGCCCACGGCCGGGAGGCGCTCCAGAAGCTGGCCTCCGCTGCAAAACCAGGCCGACTCCGCAAAGCCGCCCATGCCGCCTGGCTCCAGTCGGCCCCGCCCGCGGAAATCTGGAAGGAGCTCCAAAACCAACCCGCACGCCAAACCGAACTCCTCCAGAGCCTGACTTTAGTGGCCGACCGTTCCGTGCGCGCCGCCTGCCAGTCCCTGCTGACCGAAGTGCTCCAACCGGGGGCGGACACCGGCACGCCGGTGTCCCGGGCGGCACTCACAGCGCTTCCCTTTACCGGACCGCAATTCAGCCCGCAAAATCTGGAACTGCTCTCCAGCCTGTTGCTAAAGGGAAAGGTTGTGCCGGAGGCGGTCCAGGCGCTGGCCCAACTGCCGGAAGCGACCTTACGCACCGCCAGGCCCGAGAAGCTCCTCGAGGCGCTGTCCTCTTGGATGGCCGCCCAAGCCGGCCCCGCCCGCCAAACTCCCGCCTTTGCACAAACGCTCCAGCTTGCCCGCGTTCTGGCCACCGTCTGGGAGGAACAGGTGCGCAAGACCGTCGAACCCATCCGCAAACAGAACCCGCCACTCTTAGTGGTCCGCTCCGTGTGCGACCAGTCCCGATACGACCATCCGCGACTGAGCGTCCGCGCAGGCCAGCCCTTCCAGTTGCTGTTTGAGAACACCGACGTCCGGCCGCAGAACCTCGTCCTCACAGCCCCCGGGGAGGCCGCGAACATCCTGAAGGAGGCCCTGCAACTGCCGCCGACGCCGGATCCGCAGGGCAGGCTGTATGTGCCGCAGTTGCCCGGTGTGCTGGCCGCCTCGCGGCTGCTGGCCCCCGGGGAGAAAGAAACCCTCCAGCTCAAAGCCCCCCAGAAGCCCGGAGACTACGACTACCTGAGCACCGCCCCCGGCCAACCCAACGCCCCGCGTGGGGTGCTCAGCGTCATCCCGTAGCGCTTTGCTTCAACCGCCCTCCGGGAAGCCCGGTGCTCGTCGGGCGACGGCAGGTGCGACGGGCGAGGCCCAGTCTTCACCCCCCCAGAACCGCCTTGCGGTCGGCCTCATCCAGTGCGCGCCACTTCCCCGGGGCGAGCGTGCCGAGGACAAAGGCCCCGACCGCCACCCGCAGCAACCGCAGGGTCGGGTGACCGACGGCTGCCGTCATCTTGCGCACCTGATGGTATTTACCCTCCACCAGTTCGAGTGCAATCCAGCAGTCGGCCACGGTTTTGCGAAAGCGGACCGGCGGACTCCGGGGCGCCACCTCCGGTTGCGGCTCCAAAAGACGCGCCTTGCAGGGAAGCGTGCGCTGGGCTCCCAGCAGGACGCCCGCCTCAAGGGCCGCGAGGGCCGATGGGGAAGGAATGCGCTCCACCTGCGCCCAATAGGTGCGGACGTGGCCGCGCGAGGGATGCAACAGTCTGGCGTTTAGCGCCGCCTCGTCGCTCAGCAACAGGAGCCCCTCGCTGTCCGCATCCAGCCGGCCGATCGGATACAGGCGCGGGGGAAAGCCAAAGTCGGCAAGGGTGCGCCACTTGGAGCCCGGTTCCGGCGTGAACTGGGAGAGGAAGCCGTAGGGTTTGTGAAAGGCGACGAGCAAAACGGCCTCCACCAAAAACAATGCCCCGGCTGGAAGCCACCATAAACGCCGGCACAAAAAAACGGCTGGCACCCCAAGTCGAGGTGCCAGCCGCAAATTCAGCGCTCCCGAAGCGCCCGACCGCGGACTAGTAGCGGTAGTGCTCCGGCTTGAAGGGGCCGTCCACGGCCACTCCGAGGTACTCGCTCTGCGCGGGAGTCAGCACGGTCAGCTTCACGCCGATCTTCTCGAGGTGCAGGCGTGCGACCTCCTCGTCCAAACGCTTCGGCAGCACGTACACGGCCGGTTTGTAGAGGTCGCGGTTCTTCCACAAATCCAGCTGCGCAAGCACCTGATTGGCGAAGCTGGCCGACATCACAAAGCTCGGATGCCCTGTGGCGCAGCCGAGGTTGACCAACCGGCCTTCCGCCAGAAGGAAGATTTCGCGGCCATCTGCGAACCGGTACTTGTCCACCTGCGGCTTGATGTTGAGGCGCTGCACGCCGGGGGCGTTGTTGAGCTTGTCGACCTGGATCTCGTTGTCAAAGTGGCCGATGTTGGCGATGACCGCCTGGTCCTTCATCGCCTGCATGTGTTCGAAGGTGATCACGTCCACGTTGCCCGTGGTGGTGATGTAGATGTCGCCGCGGCCGAGGGTGTCCTCGATCGTGGTGACTTCGTACCCTTCCATCGCCGCCTGCAGCGCGTTGATCGGATCCACCTCGGTCACAATCACCCGGGCGCCCTGGCCGCGGAGCGACTGCGCGGACCCCTTGCCCACGTCGCCGTAGCCGCACACCACCGCCACCTTGCCGGAAATCATCACGTCGATGGCGCGATTGAGCCCGTCCACCAGCGAATGCCGGCAGCCGTAAAGGTTGTCGAACTTGGACTTGGTCACCGAGTCGTTCACGTTGAAGGACGGCACCAGCAACTTGCCCTGCTCCTGCAGCTTGTACAACCGGTGCACGCCCGTGGTGGTCTCCTCGGAAACCCCGCGCCAGTCCTTGACCACTTCGTGCCAGTGGAGCGGGTTGTCCCGGTGCATTTCCTTGAGCAGGTTCTTGATGACCTGTTCCTCGGTGCTGTGGCTGGCGCTGTTGACCCAGTCCGAACCGTCTTCCATTTCGTAGCCCTTGTGGATGAGCAGTGTCACGTCGCCGCCGTCGTCCACCACCATTTCGGGCCCCTTCCCGTCGGGGAAGCACACGGCCTGCTGGGTGCACCACCAGTACTCCTCAAGGGTCTCGCCCTTCCAGGCGAACACAGGCACCCCGGCGGCTGCGATCGCGGCGGCGGCATGGTCCTGCGTGGAGAAAATGTTGCAACTGGCCCAGCGCACGTTGGCGCCCAGGTCCACCAGCGTCTCAATGAGCACCGCTGTCTGGATGGTCATGTGCAGCGAACCGGTGATACGCACCCCGGCCAACGGCTTGGAGGGAGCGTATTTCTCGCGGATCGACATCAGGCCGGGCATTTCCTTCTCGGCGATGGAGATTTCCTTGCGGCCCCACTCGGCAAGAGAGAGGTCACGGACTTTGAAGTCGGGCGTGGTTTGGGTCTGTGTCAGCATGGCTTTGGTTTGTATAGAGGTGAGTGTTGGTTGAGCGTGAAAAAAGGCGGTTGGTTAAACCGCGGCCCGCAAGGCTTCCACCTTGTCGGTGCGTTCCCAGGTGATATCCGGGTCGTTTTTGCCGAAGTGCCCGTAGTTGGTCGTCTTCGAATAGATGGGACGTAGCAGGTCGAGCTGCTTGACGATCTGCGCCGGCTTAAAGGAAAACACCCGGGAGACGGCTTCCTCGATCTTGACCTCGTCCACCTGGTTGGTCCCGAAGGTGTTGATGTGGATGCTCACCGGGTCGGGGTACCCGATCGCGTAGGCAAACTGCACCTCGCACCGGTCCGCCAGCCCCGCCGCCACCACGTTCTTGGCCACGTACCGGCCCATGTAGGCTGCGGAACGGTCCACCTTCGAGGGATCCTTGCCGGAGAACGCTCCCCCGCCGTGCCGCCCCATCCCGCCGTAGGTGTCGACGATGATCTTGCGGCCCGTAAGGCCCGTGTCCCCCTGCGGTCCGCCCACCACAAAACGCCCCGTAGGGTTGATCAAAAACTGCGTGTCCCCGTTGATCAGCTCCGCAGGCAGCACCTTCCTGATGACTTCCTCGATCAGGAACGAACGGATCGTCTCGTGCGCCACCGATTCCGCGTGCTGGGTGGAAATCACCACGTTGGAGATCCCCACCACCTTGTGGCCTTCGTAGATCACCGACACCTGCGACTTCGCGTCGGGCCGGAGCCAGTCCACCGTGCCGCTTTTGCGTATGGCTGTCAGCGTGCTCCCCAACCGATGGGCGAACATCACCGGGGCGGGCATCAACTCGGGCGTTTCGTTGCAGGCAAACCCGAACATCAGGCCTTGGTCCCCCGCGCCCTGTTCGGCGCTTTCCTTTCCCTCAGCCGCCACGGCGTCGACCCCTTGGGCGATGTCTGGCGACTGGGCAGTGATGATGTTCATCACGAAAAGTTTGTCCGCATGGAACACGTCGTCGTCATGCACGTAACCAATCCCACGCACGCTTTCGCGCACCAAAGCCGTGTAGTCCAGCTTGGCGGAGGTGGTAATTTCGCCGCCCACCACCACCACGTTGCTCTTGGCGTAGGTCTCGCAGGCCACCCGGCTGGTCGGATCCTGTGCCAGACAGGCGTCCAGAATCGCGTCGGAAATGGTGTCGCAAACTTTGTCGGGATGGCCTTCTCCAACGGATTCAGAGGCGAAAATGTAGCGGCGAGACATGGTGCAATTAGGGGCTTAAGAGGAACTTTAGGTTGAGCGGGTCAGCGTGGCAGCGAGAATGCGCGGAAACGGGTCCGGATGCAAGCCGACATATTGACGCATCATGATCCACCGATGTATCACTCCCCGCCATGCCGTCAATCCTCAAATCGCTCAGGCTCCTCGCAGACGACACCCGCCTGCGCCTCCTCCTGCTCCTGCGCCAGGAAGAACTCTCTGTCGCTGAACTCTGTGAGATCCTCGGCATGGGCCAGTCCCGCATCTCCTCCCACCTCGCCCAACTGCGCACCGCCCAGCTGGTGGCGGACCGGCGCTCCGGCAAAAACATCTACTACACGGCCCCCCCGGAGGGCATCGCCCTGGAGGTGGACGCGATTCTGGACGCCGCGGCACTGGAACTGCCGGAGGCCAAGGCTGACCAGCGTGGGCTGGCGGTGGTGCGCTCCAAGCGGGCGGACCTGAGCCGGGAGTATTTCAACAAGATGGCCGGAAAGTTCGGGCGCACCTACTGTCCGGGGAGGACCTGGCAGGGTGTTTCGCGGATGCTTTTCGCGCTGGTGCCCCCGCTGGTGATCGCGGATCTGGGCGCGGGGGAGGGCCACCTCTCGCAGTTGCTGGCCAAACGGGCCCGGGCGGTCATCGCGGTGGACAGCTCCGAAAAGATGGTCGAGTACGGAACCCAGCTGGCCCGCGAGAACGGCATCACGAACATGGAGTACCGACTGGGCAGCATGGAGCATCCGCCCGTGGAGCCGGAGAGCGTCGACCTGGTGCTTCTTTCCCAGGCGCTCCACCACGCGCCGCACCCGCTGCGCGTGCTACAAGCCGCCCACAGGATTCTGCGGCCCGGAGGCCGGGTGGCGGTGCTGGACCTGCTGGCGCACCAGTGCGAGCAGGCGCGCGAGCTTTACGCGGACGTCTGGCTCGGTTTTACCGAGGCGGAGATGACGGGTTTCCTGGAGGACGCGGGCTTTGAGGCGGTGTCCGCCGAAGTGGTTTCCAAGGACGAACAAAACCCTGTTTTCCAAACACTGCTCGCCTTTGGCAGCAAGGCCTAGCGGCCGTGTCAGGGCGTGGGCAGGAGCTGCAGTGCGTCCAGAATCACGAAGCCCTCCGTGCCGGCGTTGCGGAGCGTGAGGGTTGTTTCGAGCCCCTTCTTGAGCGAAACCCGACCGATGCTCCGGAAGGCTTCCCCGGCCGGAATTGGCAGGGTTTGGTCTACGAAAAGCTCGACGGTGTCCGGACCGTTTTGAATGAGGAGGGGTACCTTTTTGGCGCGCGTTTCGTGGGCGGAATAGGCCATGCGCACCTCGTAGGACGCGGTTTGCTCGACCTGCAGCCGAAAGACGGCCGCCGACAGGCCGTCACCGCGCTGTTCGTCGTGCACATAGCCGGCGCCGACGTGCGGTTTGAAATTTGCCGAGTGACTCCACACGCCCTGCAATTCGGCCTGTGTATCATCCAGGACGATGCCGGGGAGGGTTTTCGGATTGAGCCCCGGCTCGCCCTTCGGTTCGGTGCCCGGCTGCGGCAACGCAGGCAGGACGGGCAGATCAAGGACCTGTCCCCGGGCCAGCAAACGCTCCCGAAGCGCCGGGTAAGGCAGCGCTTGCACCGCCACCCCCTGCTTTGCGCTCAGGGCGGCGGCAATGCCCGCACTTTGCCCGAGGATCATCCAAGTCGGTTCCACGCGGATCGAGGAAAGGCCCACGTGCGTACAGGACAAGGCCACGGGCACAAGCAGGTTTGCGCACTCGGCGGCCTTCGGCGTGATGGCACGGTAAGGAATATGGTACGGATAACCGTGCTTCCGGCCCGGCATGCGCACCGGCAGGATGGTACCCTCGTCCACGACAAAACCGGTAGTCCCCACGCGCTGACAATCATGCGAATCAATCGGGAACGATGACACGATGATCGCGTCGGCCTTCTCCGGCTGGTCCATGATGTCTTTTTGCGAGACGACGTATTCGCCAATCATGCGGCGCCCCTCCCGCACATAGAGCTGCGGCGACCAGTGTTCCGAGTTGGCGAATTCATCCCGGCAAAGCCCCAGTTGCTTCATTTCCTCGCGGATGCCTTCCGGCACCGCGGCATCGGTGGTGAGGAAGTGGTAAAACTCGAGCGTGTACTGTTTGTGCGCCTCCCAAATGGCGTCACGGCCCTGCGGGTCCGCCTTGCTCCAGCCGTTGCAGGCGCCGACGAGTCCCATGGAAAACTGTTTGCCGATGCCGTTGTTAGCGTCGAACTTGTTGCCGGGAAGCGGGTATAGATCCCAAGGCAACACCGGCCGCTTTTCCTCCGCCAAATACCGCCGCACAACCTCAAACCGCGCGGGATCATAATGCCTCGGCTCTGGGAACGGCACGCGGTTTGCGGCGTCCTTGGTCACGCAAAGACGGAAACTGTAAACCATCACGTTCCGGTCGCCCCCGGCCTGCGGCCCCGCGTCGGTGGTCGTGACCAGCGGCAGGGGCTTTCCCTCGGCGTCGAGGCCTGAAACCGGCATCCTCGCCTTTGGATACTGCTTGCCGGCCAAGGACTCCCCAAACTCCTTGCGGCCCTCGCGCCCGATGGTCCAGCCCACGCCGGCCGCCGCCATCAGATCGCCCTCATAGGTCGCGTCGATGAAGACCTTCGCCTCGAACTCGCCGCCCTCTGTGAGCAGTCTGGCGAGGCGCGCCCCGTCCTTTCTCGTGGCCGTCAACACCTGCCGGGTCAGCACCCGCACCCCGGCTTCGGCAAGCATCTGGTTTGTGACCTGTGCCGCCACGTGCGGTTCGTAGGTCCATGGTTTGTGGTCTTTTTCCAGCACGCGATAGGGCAGCGCTACGCCACGTTCCCGGTACTCCGCCTCGATCCGCAGGTGCCACTCCTCAAAAAGGCCCAGGACCGTGCTACGCACCGTCTGGTTGGAGTCGGAAAAGCACAGCCCGCCGGTGTTAACGCCACCGATGTGGGCGGTGGGCTCGAGCAGCACCACCGACGCCCCCTCCCGTGCCGCGGCGATGGCCGCGCAGAAGCCCCCGGGCGTGGCGCCGTAAACCACCACATCCACCTGCGTGGCAGCCTGAACCGAGGCGGCAAACAAAAGAAAAAAGGCGAGTATGGGTGGCATGCTGCACCCTAGCCACTGCCTGCGCGTTTTTGGACAATTATTCCTCCCGGACGGCCAGCGCCTGCTCCAAGGCTTTACGCAGGATTGGACGTACGCTTCATGCTGTGAGGGATTTGCGAGATGTAGCAAGAGCGATGGACAGCGTCTTGCAGGCCCCATCCCGAAGGATGGTGCTTGGCTTTATTGAATCGTTTTGACTTTCGGGTGAGTTCGGAGAACCATTTTCACGAGGGTGGTTTAGCGGGGCAGAGAAGCTCGGAAAAGACGGCGGTTTTCTGGCTTGTAAGCCGTTAAAGCATGCAAATTTGTGGGGGTATAGCTCAGTTGGTAGAGCGTCTCGTTCGCAATGAGAAGGTCAGGGGTTCGAATCCCCTTACCTCCACCATTTTGACGGCCCGGGGGTAGGCGGGTGTTGCGGGAAACGCCACAACCGAGGCCGGTGTGCACCGGGGCATTGTTCGGAAACACAGATTGGGGTCATTCCGGTGCTTTTGGGCCGCGCCCTTTCAACTAGACAAAAACAAACACCGGTTCTACTTTATCAGGCCTGTTTGCACTCGTAGCTCAACTGGATAGAGCGCAGCCCTCCGAAGGCTGAGGTTATGGGTTCGACCCCCGTCGAGTGCACCACCAAAAAACCCCGTAAACCACTGGGTTTGGGTCTACGGGTCTGCCGTGCGGACGTGCGTGTGTCTGGCTCCGAGCGATCCACGACCGGCATGGGGCCCGCGCACGACGTTCTTGCGAACTCTGCCTCGCCGGGCGACCAAGGCGGGCGAACGGACGTTGCCGCGCACCGGACGTGAACCGCCGCTGACGCGTGAACGGAGTGTGCGACTTTGCAGGCGAGTGACATGCGTTGACGGACAACGCGATAAAGATTGCACCCCAAAAATGAGTAATTTAAACACTATCCGGATGAGTCTTCTCCCCCGTTTATTCGCTGTCGGATTCGCTATCAGCCTTTCAGCGTGCGCAACTCAACTCCCTCCCGTCGACTTTGGGGTGGGTGCCGTTGGGACTTCCCACCACAAAATTAATGCCGAACTGAAGACCGTGACGGTTCAAGTCGCTCCCAAAAACAACCAAAAAGGTAAAGTTGCGATTCAATTGCTGGAGAGTGCAGGCACTCAGCTTTCATCCGGACAGGGAATCGTCAGTGCTTGGCAAAACTCTCTACAAGATGCCATGGCCCGAAATGCGATTTTCAACGATTCGTCGACCACAAAACTTTCACTTTCAGTGACTGTTCTCAAGCTGGACGTGCCTTCCCTTGGAACTGAATTCGAAACTGAAACTATAGCACGATACGAGCTGATCAATCGATCAAATGGTGATATCGTCTTTTCTTCAGACGTAGCGTCAAAAGGTTCGTGTGCGATGTCAGAGGCTTTTCTTGGGCTGATTCGAGCCAGAACCGCTGCCTGCAATTCTGTACGGGAAAATATCAAGCAGTTCTTGAGGGAACTAGAGACTGTAAATCTGTCGAAGCCGATGTTTCCATCTAATTCGAAATTGTGATCCATGAGACTTTGGCTCACATGCTTATCGCTCACTCTTTTTGTTGGGTGTCAGTCAAATATAAACTCTGATTATTACAGGGCAACGTCTGTAGGCTCTGTGAATCGCGCGGTGAAAGGCACTGTGATCAGTGTCCGTTCAGTCAAAGTTTATGATGACTCGGGAGTTGGGACTTCATCGGGGGCAACAATAGGAGCCATTGGTGGAGCGAGTGCGGGAAACAGTTTGGCGGGTTCAGCAGCGCTGGCAGTAACGGGAGCAGTCGCTGGAGGGTTAGCTGGCTCTGCTGTAGAGCGTTATTCAACTAGACAAGGTGCCTTTGAGTACGTCGTTGAATCCTCGAACGGTGCACTTCTTACTGTGGTTCAAGGCGGACCTGCGTATTTTAATTCAGGTGATTCCGTGCTAGTGATCTATGGGAATCCTTCACGGATAATTCCGCTTCAACAGAGCCGGTAAGAAGTAGAGTCTATTTAGCAAGTCCGCCCTGACATTTTGGCCTGTCGCGGAGGATGAGCAAACTCATTCCAGATGACCCCCAATACAAAGTGGTCTTTCTTTGGTATTGTGGCGAACTAAGTCATTCAACTGTAGTTCCCCAATTTTATCCGTTTACCTAATTTGATTCAACCCAGTGCCATTTTTTGTTGAAAATTTGAAAGGTTTTCCAAGGGTAAGACAATCCACTGTCGATTAGTGAAACGATGACGGGGCGTCGGCATGCCCCATTTCGCCGACGGACTTCTACGCCGTCAAGCACGCCTCCTGGCCGAGCGCGTCGTCTGGGGTCCCACTGGAGCGAAGTTGCTTCGCAACTCCCCCCGGGCCGGATGTGTGAGGTTCCGGAAAAGTACGAATTGGCCCGAAGGGCCATCGAATCCGGTCTGTGGCTGCGAATTGAGTCGGATCTACCGTATCGGGCGTCAACCGGTACAGAGGGACGTTTTGACGCCATGACGTTTTAACGCCAAGGTGTCTCCCTATGAAAAGGGCTACCATCTATCTCGAAGAGGACCTCCACCGCGCGCTCAAACTCAAATCGGTTGAAGCAGACCAATCCATCTCTCACTTGGTGAACGACGCCATCAGAACCACCCTTTCTGAGGACTTGGAGGATTTGTCCGACGTGGAAAATCGGACCAAGGAAAAGACCGTGTCGTACGAAGATTTTCTGAAGGAGCTAAAAAGCCGTGGCCAAATTTGATTTGGTCTTTAAGGAACCCGTTTCGAAAGACTTAAAGGAAATTCCAAAGCAGGATGTCCAACGGATTCTGGAGAGGATTGACGCCCTTAGGGATGAGCCACGCCCACAAGGAAGCGCGAAACTGTCGGGCAAGGGATACTACCGAGTTCGTCAGGGAAATGATTGGATCATCTACGAGATTCAGGACTCTCAGCTAGTGGTCATCGTGATCAAGGTGGAACACAGGCGCGAGGTTTACAGGTAACCGGCCGGCCTGGGTACGTGGTGGAGCAGAGCGTACCACTCGCCCGGGGCGGCGCGGAGACACCGTCCAACATGCAGTGGCTCACGATCCCAGTGAATCCGCTGAAATGACTTCCCATCTTCCCGCTTTTGCCGACCCCACCCTGCGAAGGCGGTTTTGCGCTTTGAGCTTCTCGATCTGTTTAAGAACGGCCCTCTTGCTAATTTCCAGATTCTCCCCCAGGACCCGGGTGCTCATAAACGGGTTCTTTCCGAGCAACAGAAGAATGCTTTCCGCGGTGCCCTGATGCGGGATCGGTGAACTTTTCGGTGAACTTTTCGGTGAACTTTTCGGAACCAGCGGGGTGGCGTTGGCCCAGTGTAAACTGAGAACCGTGTGTTCCTGAGGCTCAAACCGCTCTTTCAGCTCAAGGAAATGCCCCAAATCCCTCCACCCGTGCACAATCCGCGACATTCCAGAGCCAGCGCGCTCTCCCAAGCCAATCATCAGGAACATCTGCTGCATGACGCGATTTCGGCAGTCGCTAAGCCCTCCCTGCAAAGCCTGCTCAGCTGGGACCCTCAATCCTCCTGGATTCCTGAGTTGGAAACCACCCGGCTCTTTGATCACCAGAATGGATAAGCGACCCGAAAAATCCGCGTGCACCAGAGAGTTCACCAGCGCCTCGCGCAGCGCCTTGTGAATCGGAGTGTCATCCTGACGGATTCCGTCTTTGAGGATGAAGGGAACCTTCAAATCAGCGGTCAGTTTGACAACCACCCGACGATAAAAATCAAAAAGGTTGCCGGACCATCCGCCATCCGGAATCAGACGATCTACCCACGCCGTTTGCTCGGCGTAGTCCAAAGGCCGCTCCTGAAAGTCCACGAAGTAGTTTGGAAATGCTTCAAACAAGGCGTTCCAACGGCCAAACATCAGCAATCCCGCCGCAGTGACTCCATTCTCTCCCGTCTCCCGATCTTTGCGCCATCCGCCGATCTGCCGGAGGAACTCACGGTCCGGTAACACATTCCACGGATGGTTCGGATCACGATTGGCAAACATCTGCCGGTAGGCTCGGAAAGTCGTTTCCTCCAGATCTTCGAACTCATACCCGCGCAGCACCCGGTCATCCCGGCTGTCTTCCACCTGCTCGGCAATCATCCGCTTCACCTCGTCGTCTGGCAGCGCTCGGTCGCCATCGTTCAAACGACGGCATGTGTTCCCGCCGAATAGATTGAGCGTCAAAAAGTTCCCTTCGTACCTTGGAAACATCCTCCACAACCGCCAAAGAGAACTGCCCCTGCTTCTCCCTCACGCCGAGCAGAACGACGCCGCCCCCGGTATTCGCGAACGCACTGTAGGTCCTCCAAAAATCTTCCGGCAAAGCCCCTTTACCGTCGCGTCCCGCCGCAAGCTTGAACTCCAAGTCAACAAACTCGCGAAGCAGCTTAATGTCAGCGATGGAGTGGAGGTCGATCATGAGAGCTTCTGGCCTGGAACACGGCCATAAACCCTCCCGTAATGCGTCAGAACGGAGCCTTTGACGAGAGGTTCCATGAGAGGCATGTCACGCAGAGAAGGATTCAGCAAGGACCTTAGACGCACGCAGATAGAGCTCCGGGATGCTTTTTCCACGCCAGAAGCAGGACACTTGCAAAGGTCACCGCCTCCTCTTTGCTTCCCTCTGCGTAGCTGGAGGGCAGGTTTTTGGGCGGTTTGCGGTGGCCTTTCAAGTAGGCTTCCATGTGGGGGTTTTGCTTACGCGCCGCGACAAGAGCGGTTTTCGCTCCGTCGGGATCGCCTGCGAGATGGCGCTCCAAAACGCGGCACCAGGTGAACACCACGCTGAATGTGCAGTCGTCTTCAAACCGCTGCATGAGCTTTCTCGCATCCTCCAGCCGATCCAGCGCTAACAGACAGGGCAGCAACTCGTAACGCACCCCCTGATTGTCGTTTTCATTGAGCGCGAGCATCTCGTTGTATTCCAGAACGGCCTCCTCGAGGCATCCGGAAACACGAAATGCTTCGGCAAGCTGCTGGCGTGCACGCATGTAGGGTCGGGTTTCAACAAAGCCCCAGAAATGCGGCACCATCTCTTTGAAAGCCTTTTTTCCGAGACTCTTTGCGCCACCGGCGATGATGTCCTTGAGTTCGAAGATGCGTGCCTCCCCTTCAAGGCCTCGAAAATCAGCACGCATGAGCCGTGCGTCCACATTGGCTGGATCGAGCTCAAGCGCGGTGTTTACAAGCCTGAACAAGTCAGTAGCGGTTCGGGCCTCCATGGCCTCGTAAACCAAATCCTGCGCCCGATCTTTATCGGATTTTTTCTGATTGGCATGGTCGCGGCCGAGGTCGCGGAGGAGGCCCTCCATTAACAAGCGCATGGCTGCAGGACCATCCGTCGGCATCTCGGTTTTCTTTTTCGGCATATGTGGCGGATTGGAGCTCCTTTTTATGTTGCCGCTAGCCCGATTGAGAAACAACTGGGCATTTCCAGGGAGTTGAACTTCCCTCCTCGGAGTTTCCCAGGAGCGTGACAAGAGCGGTTGAACCGAGGCTCGGGACGAGCCGGAGGGAGGGTCCCACCTAGCCGGAGTGGGAAGACGCGGCGGGCAAGTTCACACGGCTGCACGAAGTTGCGTTTGCGGGCGGGTAGGTGGCGGGGCGGCACAAGGCCGGCATTCAGCAATGCCCTTGCTCATTTTGAGTGTTCCAGCAAGTGATGTGCTTATGCATCACTGGTCTTTCACCCTGCACGGACCCAGCGGAATCCTGAGTACCTTGGAGTCTGGGGAAACCCAGTTCGTTCTGGGGACGGAGCAGGCCGCCGATGTGTGGACCATTGCCGGCGAGGGCGTCGCGCCGCGGCATGCGTTGGTGCGGGTGGTCGCGGGCCGGATCCAGGTCGAGGACCTCGCGGGCGGGACACTGGTGAATGGCCATTCCATCACGGGACGTGTGGAGGCTGGGTATCCCACATCGATCCAGGTGGGCGAGCTGACGCTGGTGGTGGAGCAAAAGGAAGAAGACCATGCGACGGCGGCAACCCTTCCGCAGCGGCCCAGCCAGTTTGAAGACGTTCGCTTTGAGGATGCGGATGCGACGCTGGTGACGGTGCGGGAGGCGCTGCGGCCTGTGGAGGACGGGGCGGAGCACTCCGGCGCCAACTACCAGGGACATTATAGGTTGGTGAAGGAGATCGCCCGCGGCGGGATGGGACAGATTTACTTTGGGGAGGATCCGCAGCTTGACCGACCGGTCGCGGTCAAGGTGAGCAGCTTAAGTCACGGGGGCGAGGATCCCCGGTTTTCGAAGGAGGCCAAGGTACTCGCACTTCTGGCGCATCCAAACATCGTGCCGATCCACGCCACTGGCCTGGATGCGCAGGGGCGTCCGTTTTATTCAATGAAGCTGGTGAAGGGACGCACACTTCAGGCGGTGCTCAACGCACTCAAGGAAGGCAACACAGAGGCGACGAAGGATTACACACAGGCGGCACTGCTCACGATCTTCCGCAAGGTATGTGACGCCATGGCCTTCGCCCACGCCAAGGGGATCCTGCACCGGGATCTGAAGCCGGAAAACATCATGGTCGGCGAGTACGGCGAGGTGCTGGTCATGGACTGGGGACTGGCAAAGATTCTGGGGAAACGGGATGCCGAAGGTGCGGTCAAAGCGACGGCCGCCGACACCGGTGACTACGGGATGACCCTCGAAGGCGAGGTCATGGGAACGCCCCAGTACATGTCGCCGGAGCAGGCGCAAGGAATCGTGGCCGAGTTGGATGCCCGCTCGGACATCTATTCGTTGGGCGGGATTCTTTACGCGATTCTGACGTTGCAGCCTCCCATAGACGGCAAGACATTGAACGAGGTCCTCACCAAGGTGAAGAAGGGCGAGATTACCTCGATGATCACCAAGCGGGGCGGCAAGAAGCGTGGGACCATCGGTGCCCCGGCGGCGATGGGGGTGGAGGTGCCTGAGGCGTTGCAAGCGGTGACGCTCAAGGCGATGTCGACGCACCGCAGTGAACGCTACCCAAGCGTGGAGGCGTTTGCGGCCGATATCGAAGCGTACCAGAACGGATTTGCCACCAGCGCCGAGAACGCCGGGGCGCTGCGTCAGGTGGCTCTTTTTATCAAGCGTCACCAAGGCGTTTCGGCGGCGGTTGTGTTGTTTTTGGCGGCAGCGGCCGGGTTTATGGTGAAGTTGGCGGCCAGCGAGCGGACGGCGCGCGTCCATGAACAACACGCTCTTGCCGAGATGGAAAAGTCCAGGCACGAGGCCGCTCAAACTTCCCTGACGCTGGCTGAGTTGTCGGAGAGGGCAGACGATTTAGAGGGGCTGCAGCGCGCCTTGAACGCCATCCCCGAGGATTTGCGGGACCCCACCTGGCTTTACATGGAGAGGAAGATAGACGCTTCCGACCGGCAGATCGTTCCCGCCAATAACACCAACTGGGTCGGGTTGGAGAATCACCCCAGCAATGCGGGTTTTTTTGTGGCCCTTCAATCGGACGGACAGCTTTGTCGTTTAAGTCCTGAGACAGGCGAGGTGACTCCGCTTTGGAAGGCAGAAACCCAGGGGCGATCGCCGTATTTCATGGCGCTCTCCGAAGACGGCAAATGGGTCGCCTTCGTCTTCAGGAGGGCGGGTAAAAATCGGGGCTCTGAACTCCAAGTTTATGATTTCGAGTCGGGCAAGAGCGAGGCGGCGCCTGTGGTTTGGACCGAATCGACGTTTTTTGCCGCGGTAAGCGGGCGGAATCTTCTGGCGGTCTCCGCTCCTGACGGCTCTGGTGCCGGTCGGATTGTGTCCTGTGTTTGCTGGGACTGGCGGGCCGGAAAGCAGCTCTGGGAAAAGCCCCGGTTTATCGGGCCGCGCTTTTCCAAATCCGGGGCCGAGGTGATGGGGTTTTCTCCAGAAGGTTTTGTTCGGGTTGCTGCTGAAACCGGCGAGGTGCTTCCCTCCCCGGTGAGGCCTGCCGCGGGCCTCTTGAATTGGTTTACTCCAAACGCCATTGCTTATGTAGACGAGGGAAAGTCGATCTATGGAGCATCTGGAGACCGCTTTTCTCTGGTGAATATGGTGAAGAATTCGCTCGTGTTCTCCATTCGGTCCGACGGTGGGATCAATGCGATTGGAGTTCCGGCGGCCGGGGACTTGCTGGGGGTCGTTCGGGCGGGAAAGAACTGTGTGAAGCTGGAGCTCCGAAAGCGCTCCACTGGCGACCCGGTGCGAACGGCCCTATTGAAAGGACTTTTCATTGCGAACCCTGACAATGAGACCTCGGTTCGAATGAACGCTGCGGCCGTCGCCCTTCGGGTTTATCGGGAACCTCGGAATATCCGCATCTGGGACCTGAAACGTACGGAGCCGGCACACCACGCCCCCTTGGCTACAAGGGCCTCGGGAATGTGGTTGGGCGAGGGGGACGAGGGACTGGTGCTTGTCGGGAGGGGGGAGAAGAATTGGGCTCTTGAAAAAGTGGATTTTAGGCCGGAAGCGCGCAAGCTGAAGGGGAAGACGTTGATGACCCTGGAAGGGAGGTTCAGTTCGAGCGGCGACTTGCTGGCGTCGAGCTCGCCGCGCGGAGACTGGGTGGTCTACCAGGGCTTTAAAGAGGGGGTAAAAAGCCCTGATGGATCGAATGCCTGGTCAATCTATGCAGCGAATGTGAAGGATGAAGAAGCGCGCGAAGTCTGGTCGAAGCCCCTCAATGGGTTTACCGCCTTCCACCCGGTGAAAGAGGAACTGTGGATCGCAAGACACTTATTGGATTTGAAAACAGGCCAGGAGATCAGCGCTATCAAGGCTCCGGATTACCGCCAGCGACAAGGGTATAGCCGGCCCATTGCAAACTCCGCGGTGTGGGTCGGCGGGGATTGCGTTTTGGAGCCGGTGGAGAAGCTGGTCGCTGGAGATAACGGCTCCGAAAAGCAGTGGGTCAAAATGCTGGCCCTTTGGAACATGCGTGAGGGCAAATTGGAGTCGGAGGCGGCGGCGCCTTATTCCGCAGTGCTGGCGGTCTCACCAGACGGGAGGGTGGTTTTGGAAGGGTGCACGGACAAGCGCCTGCGTGTGCGCAATGGAAAGACTTTGGAATTGGAAGTGGAATTCCGCGCGCACGATGCGAGCCTCACGGGCGTGGTCTGCCATCCCGCACGTCCGCTCGTAGCAACGGCCTCCAGGGACGGGGTCGTTCGAATCTGGAACCGCAATGACTGGAGCCTCGTGGAGGAGATCCGGACTGAGTTCGAGAAAGGTTATGACCTGGCTGTTTCCCCGAGTGGAAAGCGGCTGTTGGCGATGGGTTTCCAACGGGACGTTCAGGTTTATGAACCGCGGAGTTTCCGAGAGTAGGAGGCGGAGAACGCCTGCGTGCGAGGGTGCGTCGCGGATGTCTACGGGGCTCGGTGCGGTGTCAGAAGCAGCATGGAATGCCGGGGATATGTGTCTCCTTGCGTCCAATCAAACGAATCGAAGAGGTGTTGTGCCGTCCGCTTGGGGCATTCGGACCACGGAAAGGCGCGAGTTCAGAGTTCCCGCGCGAACGCCTCGAGTGATTCTGAGCGGAGGGCGCTTTCGTGCAGCCTCTCGAGGAGGACGGGCTCATTTACGCATTCAACAAGCTCGCGGATTCCCTCTGGGCATCCGCCGTGGCGGATCTCTAGACGGTGATTCTAAACGACGTGCCATACGCGGGTGTAGTTTGAAAGGTTTGGTTAACCACAAGCTGAGCGCTCACCCCAACGGGGAAACACGTGAACCATTAGCAACCTCGGATTCCGCCTGGCCCGGAGGCGGCTCCAGTCCGGCAAAGAGAGCAGCCGCTGACGGCGGAGCCGGCACCGCCCGGAGGGCGTAGGATGTGGGGCGTGTGAACGGAGTGGCCTATCTGGAAAGCAGGTCTATCCGGACACTCGTCGCCGCGGTTCACCTGAAGTACACGTTGCTGGTTCGGAAGAATGCCCCTTGTGGTACATGCGTCCGGAACCTTGGTTCCGCTCACAATTCCAACAATTCGCGGAGGGCGGATTTTACTTCCCCGAACTGCCCCTGAGACAGCTTGCCTAGTTTTTTTCCGAGTGCGTTGTGGTCGATACTGGCCAAGCCCTGCACATTTACGGCCGAGTGCTTGGGTAGCCACCGAGGTTTGCCGATGTCCACTTCACCTCGAAGCCCGCGAAGTTGTGAAGTCAACGGGGCAACCACCACCAGCGACCGTGCATCTGTGGGCAGGGAAACCGAAAGAACGACAACTGGTCGCACTTTTGCCGCCAGGCCAAAGTCAACGAGCCAGACCTCACCAGGACGCGCCTCAGTACTCACCGAGTGCGTTCTCCCAGGTTTTTCCCTGCTCTTCTGTTGTGACAAGCCGATCCACGGTGGTCGTGACCGCAAAGGGCAGGTCATTCCTCAGTTCCACCTGCGCTAGGAAAATGTTGAACGCATCGCTCGATTTCATCCCGAGACGCGCAAAGACCTTTTCGGCCCGTTTCAGGCGGTCGGTGGGAACCCGTGCGCGGAAGAGAGTAGAACCTGCCATGGCTCAAATATGCTCAAATCTGCTCGGATGTCAAAGTGGACCATCCACCAGTCCTCGTTGGATGGGCCCGTGCAATGCCCTTGCTCATCTTTAGCATTCGGACAAGTGATATGCTCATGCATCACTGGTCTTTCACCCTGCACGGACCCAGCGGAATCCTGAGCTCCTTGGAGTCCGGAGAAACCCAGTTCGTTCTGGGGACGGAGCAGGCCGCCGATGTCTGGACCCTTGTGGGAGAGGGCGTCGCGGCGCGACAAGCCCTGGTGCGCACCGCTGCGGGCCGGATCCAGGTCGAAGACCTCGCGGGCGGGACGCTGGTGAACGGACATCTCATCACAGGACGTGTCGAGGCGGAGTATCCCGCGTCGGTGCAGGTGGGCGAGTTGACGCTGGTGGTGGAACAAAAGAGCGAAGATCCTTCGCAGGCGGCAACCATCGTGCAAAGCCCCAGGCAGGGAGGCACCCCATGGGACGATCTGGCGGCGACGGTGGTGACACCAAGGGCGGAACAGCAGCCTGTCAGAGTTGGGGCAGACCTCTCCTGTGCGGATTATCAGGGGAAATATTCGTTGGTGAAAGAAATCGCCCGGGGCGGGATGGGGCAGATCTATTTCGGCGAGGATCCGCAACTTGAGCGGCAGGTGGCGGTGAAGGTGAGCAGCATCAGCGAAGGCGGCGAAGACCCGCGCTTCACAAAGGAGGCAAAGGTGCTCGCGCTGCTGGCGCATCCGAACATCGTGCCGATTCACACCATGGGCGTGGATGCCCAGAACCGGCCGTTCTACTCGATGAAGCTGGTCAAGGGGCGCACGCTTCAGGCGGTGCTCAACGCACTCAAGGACGGCAACACTGAGGCGACGAGAGAGTACACGCAGGCTGCGCTGTTGACCATCTTCCGGAAGGTGTGCGACGCCATGGCCTTCGCCCACGCCAAGGGAATCCTGCACCGGGATCTCAAGCCGGAGAACATCATGGTCGGCGAGTACGGCGAAGTACTCGTGATGGACTGGGGACTGGCGAAGATCCTGGGGGAACGGGATGCCGCAGGCGCGGTCAAAGCGGCAGCCACAGACACCGGCGATTACGGGATGACGCTGGAAGGCGAGGTCATGGGGACGCCCCAGTACATGTCCCCGGAGCAGGCCGAGGGAATGGTGGCGGAACTGGACACGCGCAGCGACATCTACAGTCTGGGGGGCATCTTGTACGCGATTTTAACGCTGCGTCCGCCCGTGGGCGGCTCGACGCTGGCCGAGGTTTTAGGGAACGTGAAAAGCGGTGTGCTCAGTCCGATGGGAACCGCGACGCGGATGGCCAAGGGGATCGGCGGCCGGCCCGAGCCGATGACGGTGGCGGTCCCCGCCGCGCTACAGGCGGTGACACTCAAGGCCATG
>JBIKSY010000174.1:0-8408 GCA_044348365.1 Chthoniobacteraceae bacterium | reverse complement strand
GCCTCCACGAGGCCTTCCTCCGGTAGGCACGCGCTCGCTCAAACGCGAGACGGCGGCGGGGACCAGTCCCTGCCGCCGTTTTTGTGTGTGGGGATCCGGAGTCGTTCCGGAAGGCACCCCCTGTTTCAAGAAGACGCTCCTTACTTGGGGCACCTCGCACCGGCCAGCCTTGGCGCCGGAAATGCATTGCCAGACAAACAGGACCGCGAGAGCCTTTTCCACCTCCCCCCTCAAATGAAGCCGCCCCTCCCCCACGTCCTTGCGCTCCTGCTCGCCCTGACCGTCCACACCCCGCCTGCCGCCGCCGCCCCTCCCTCCGCAGACTGGCCGGCATGGCGCGGTCCCACGGCCGACGGCCAGGCCGCCGCAGGCCAGCAAGTGCCGCTCCGCTGGAGTGAAACAGAAAACGTGCTCTGGCGCGCCCCCATCCGGGGCCGCGGCCACAGCTCACCCACCGTTGCGGGCTCGCTGATTTTTCTGGCCACCGCGGACATCGAGAAGGAGGAGCAACTGGTGGTCTGTTACGAGCGCGCCACCGGGAAACTCCTTTGGGAAACGGTGGTCCACAAGGGCCACATCGACATGGGCGGCCACCGCAACGCCTCGCAGGCCTCCTCCACCGTCGCCTGGGACGGCGAACGGCTCTACATCAACTTCCTCAACAACCGGGCCGTTCACACCTCCGCCCTCGACGCCTCCGGCAAGCTGCTCTGGCAGCAACGTGTGTCGGACTTCCAGATCCACCAGGGATTCGGTTCCTCTCCCGTGGTCTACCAGTCCGTAGTCCTGGTGACTGCCGACCATCGCGGAGGTGGCAAAATTTCGGGCCTCAACAAGGAGACCGGCCAAATCCTCTGGCAGCAGGACCGCCCAAAGTTGCCCAACTACGCCTCCCCCTCCGTCCTCCAGACCGCGGGAAAAACCCAGGCGATCCTCGCCGGGTGCAACCTGATCGCAAGTTTCGACCCGCTCGACGGCAGAAAGCTCTGGGAAGTGGAGGGCTCCACCGAGGAAACGGTGGTCACGGCCGTCACCGACGGCTCCCGGATTTTTGTCGGGGGCGGTTACCCGAAAAACCACACGGTGGCCATCGAGGCGGACGGCTCCGGCAAAACCGCCTGGCAAAATACGACCCGTGCGTACGTCCCGTCAATGCTCGTCAGGGAGGGCCACGTCTACGCCGTGCTGGACTCCGGACAGGCGGTTTGCTGGAAATCGGACACTGGGGAGGAGCTCTGGCGCGAAAAGGTGGACCGCGACTTCTACGGCTCCCCAGTCATGCTGGATTCACGCATTTACTCCACCAACCAGCACGGAGTCACGTCCGTGTTTGAGGCGACCCCCAAGCAGTTCAAGCTCCTCGCCCAGAACGCGCTGGGAGACGAGTCCTTTTCCAGTCCCTCCATCTGCGGCAACCGGATCTACCTGCGTTCAGCCAAAAAGGGCGATCCCCGCCAGGAATCCCTCTGGTGCATTGGCGAGAAGTAACCGCCAGTCCTCCAAAAACAGCGCCTCCCCCCAATGCTGACGCTCCCCCGTTCCAACGCAATCATCGCCCTCCTCGGGTGTTGTCTCGTTTCGAGCGCGACAGCGGAGGTCCCGCTGCTGCGTGGCCTGAGCCGCAGCGACCTGCTCCAAACCGCGCCAGCCCCGACCGCTGGCCGACGCGCGGTAACACCGTCAGACTGGGAAAGCCGCAGAAAGGAGGCCCTCCAAGGTTTTCAGCAGGTGGCCGGCCCGCTTCCCACTGGGAAGATGCGCTGCGCTTTGGAGCCGGCCCTCGAGGAGGAGGTGGACTGCGGCACCTACGTCAGGCGTCTGATCAGTTACGCCTCGTCCCCCGGAGGACGCGTGCCCGCGTACCTGTGCATTCCCAAAACCGCCATGGCTGGCCACCCCGCGCCTGCGGTCCTTTGCCTGCATCCGACCGACGACATCGTCGGACACGGGGTGGTTGTGGGGCTTGGAGGAAAGCCCAACCGCCAGTACGCCTCCGAACTGGCCGCACTGGGGTTCGTGACTCTCTCCCCCAGCTACCCCCTGCTGGCAAAATACCGACCGGAGCTGAAGGCCCTGGGCTTTGAGAGCGGTACAATGAAAGCGGTCTGGGACAACATCCGGGGTCTGGACCTGCTTGAAACGCTTCCCTTCGTGAGAAAGGAAGCGGGGTTTGCCGCCATCGGCCACTCCCTCGGAGGGCACAACAGCGTCTTCACTGCGGCTCTGGAACCACGGCTGCGCGTGGTGATCTCCAGCTGCGGCTTCGACTCCTTCCTCGACTACAAGGGGGGCAACCTCAAGGGCTGGGTGCAGGAGCGATACATGCTTGGAATGGGAGCCTACCTCGGGCACCCGGAGGCTGTGCCTTTCGATTATTACGAACTTGTGGCCGCCCTCGCGCCAAGGCCTTTTTTGGTCAACGCCCCGGTGCGTGACTCGAACTTCAGCTGGGAAAGCGTCGACCGGATCGCCGCTGCAGCCAAGGCGGTTTATGCACTGCACGGGGTTGCCGCAAACCTCACTGTCCTGCACCCGCAGTGCGAACACGATTTTCCAGACGAGGCTAGGAACGCCGCATACGCGCTGATCCGGGAAGTTCTGGGAAAACCCTGACCCGCGGCGCCCCTCCCAAGAGGCGGCTAAGAGTGGCTGTAGCCCTCTTCGTTGTGGTCCGCGATGTCCAGCCCCTGGGACTGCTCCTCTTCGCTCGCACGCAACCCCACCAGGCGGTCCACAAGTTTGGCTACCACCCAGGTTACCAATAGTGAAAAAGCGATGCAGAAGGCCATCGCCGCAAGCTGCCCCTTGAGCAGCCCCTTCTCAACCAGGGCCGCTCCCGCAGGATTCGCCGCCTGATCCACAAGTAGCGCGGTGGCCAGCGCCCCAATCGTGCCGCCCACCCCGTGCACCCCAAAGGTGTCGAGGGCGTCGTCGTAGCCCAGCAACGGCTTGAGCCAGGAACACGCCGCATACGAAAGCACACCGGCCACCACCCCGATCCAGACAGCAGAGGCCCCGGAAACAAAACCCGCCGCATTGGTAATGGTCGCCAGGCCGGCCACTGCGCCCGAGCACAGCCCGAGCACAGAAATCTTGCCCCGGTGCACGCGCTCCACCAGCGCCCAGGTTAGCATCGCAACACTTGCCGAAAGGGTCGTGGTCAAAAACGCCTGCAGCGCCACCCCGTCGACCGCCAGTGCCGAGCCCGCATTAAAGCCGTACCAGCCCGTCCACAGCATCCCGGTTCCCAACACGCAAAGCACCATGCTGTGGGGCGGCATCACCCGTTTCCCAAAACCCACGCGGGGCCCGACCAGCACGCAAAGCAAAAGCGCCGACCAACCCGAGGTCATGTGCACCACGATTCCTCCGGCGAAGTCCAACGCCTTGAAGGGAGCTTCCGCGTTCGCCAAACCCGCAAACGCCCCGGTCGCCCCCCACACTGCGTGCGCCACCGGGTAGTACACCCCCAGGGTCCAGAGCACCGAAAACAACAGCACCGCGCTAAAACGCATCCGCTCCGCGACCGCCCCGATGATCAGCGCTGGGGTGATCGCCGCAAACATCGCCTGAAACAGCGCGAAAGCCCCCGAAAAAATCCGCCCCTCGTACGGACTCGGCTCCACACCCACCCCGCGGAAGGCAAGGTGCTCGGTCCCGCCAAAAAAGTGCCGCAACAGGGAACCGCCCTCGGCAAAGCTTTTCCCGAAGACAAGACTGTAGCCAAACCCCCACCACATCAGAATCCCCACCGCGGTGAGCGCCAGACACTGGGCCGCCACCGAAAGGACGTTCCGTCCGCGGACCAGTCCCCCGTAGAAAAGAAAGAGGCCTGGGATACACATCATCAGCACGAGGGCCGCGCTCAGGAGCACCCAAACGTTGTCGGCGGCATTTACTGTGGAGTTGGCTAATATTAACATTTTGGCTAATTTTAATCAGAAGCCGTTTGTTAAACATAAAAGCGCCCCGCCTTGTCACCGTTTAAGTGCGCCTGCCGGCACAATCCTGAACCGGGCGTGCCCCCTCTTCGCCACAAAAGCCCTCCCACTGCCGCGGCTACGCCCCCACCAGTTCGCGCAGCGCCACCCCCGAATTGGTCAACATGCGGGGCCGGCCCAAGGGATCCACAAACTCTCCATGCGGGTTGATCCCCAGAAGGTGAAACAGGCTAGCCGCCAGATCCGGCGGGCGTACCGGCCGCGAATCCGGGAGCCCCCCGATCTTGTCACTGGAACCGATCACCTGCCCGCCGGCGATCCCAGCCCCCGCCAGCGCCACGGAAAACACCTGCCCCCAGTGGTCGCGCCCCCCAGCGGCGTTGATCTTGGGCGAACGTCCAAATTCCCCCATGACCACCACAAGCGTTTCGTCCAACAGGCCCCGCTGCTCCAGGTCCCCGAGCAGGGTGGCGTAGGTCTTGTCAAACTGGGGACACAACACGTCCCGGACCCGTTCGGTGTTTCTGGAATGGGTGTCCCAAAGCGGATTGCCGATGGCGGTGTCCCCCTCCTCCCTGGGCCAGTTGAGTTGGACCAAGCGCACGCCCGCCTCCACCAGACGGCGGGCCAGCAGGGCGCTCTGGCCGAACTTGTGCCGACCATAGGCGTCCCGTATCGCGCCCGATTCACGGTCCAGTTCGAAGGCGGCGCGGCTGCGTGGGGCGTGCAACACCTCGAACGCCTTCTGCTGCATGCGTCCGAAATCCACAAACCCGGGCGCAGCAATCTGGCTGTTAAAGTGGTGGTCGAGCTGGCCCAACAGTGAACTCCGCTCCTGAATCCGCAGTTCGCTCACCCCCGGAGGCGGACTCATCCCCTCGATATGCACGCGCTCCTCCCGCGGGTCGCACTTGAGCAGGTGGGGATGCCAGGTGGGCCCCATGAAGCCGCCGTTCTGGCCCGGCCACAGAATATTGGGGTTGTTGTGGACCGGTTCGGGCAGCACCACGGAGGAAAGGGGCGAGCCTTCCGAAGGTTTCAGCGCCCCGACCACCGAGGTGATACTGGGCCAGTCGGAGTGATCCGGGGGCATGTTCTCCGCCTTGGAGGAGTGCTGATAGCCGGTGAGCATGTAATAGCCGCTGGTCGAGTGGCTGTTGATGTCGGTGGTCATCGAGCGGATGACCGCCATCCGGTGCGCAAGCTTCGCCGTGTGGGGAAGCGTTTCGGAAAAATGCAAACCGGGTACGGAGGTCGGGATCGAGCCCAGAGTCCCCCTGATTTCCAGAGGAGCTCCCGGCTTCGGGTCAAACGTTTCGTGCTGCGGCGGCCCGCCGCTCATGAAAATCAGAATGCACGCCTTCGCCCGGCCAAAGCTGCCGGCCACGGATACCGGCGCCGCCTGACCCTGAGCCCCCAACAGCCCCGACAAGGAGATGCCGAGGGATCCCAAGCCTCCGACGCGTATCCATTCACGGCGGGACATTGGCTGGGGGCGCCCGCGGGCGCCCGAGGCGATCTGTTTGGATCGGTAACTCATAGGGGGGAATATGGTCTTCACCTATCCCATTGGAAAGTCGACCGCAGTCAATCCCAAAGGCCTGTTTTCAGGATGCCACACCCCCCGGCAAGTCGGAGCCCCCCCCACCATTCGCCGAAGCAAAAGGGCGCCACAGGGGCTTGCCCGTTGCCAGCAACACTCGGCTGAGCCTAGAATCGCCTTCTGAGCCGGCACGGATGTCCCGTCTTGCTGAGCGCCCCATGAGCACCTCCCCTACAACAGGGATCCCCCCTCTGCTTCTTGCCGAAATCCAGTCCCTGCGCCGACGACGACGCAGGCTGGAGCGGGCCGGAATCGTGCTCAAGATCGCTGCCTTCTGCAATGTAGGGGTGGCGGCCTCGCTTTATTTCGACTGGCGATTCGAATGGGCGGAGCTTTCCTCCAGGCTCGCAGCCCCCGGCGCGGTGACCGGACTGGCGCTGTTTCTCACCTGGGCCCTCTCCCGGCAGACACATCTACAACGCGTGCTGGCAAAGCAGGCGGAGGAGATCGACCTCCTGCTCCCTCCGGTCCAAGAGGGCGCCCAGGCTGGCGCCCGACCCTTTCCAGAAACAGATGCGTCCCTGCAGTCCGGCGTTTCCGGCGCGCCGCACCCCTCCTTGCCGGCAGACTCCCCGATGGACGAGACGCTGATGCTCCGGAACCGGCTTCACGCGGAAGCCCTTTTTCCGCGCAGACAGTTTCACCAGGCCGTCCGGACTTTTCTCGCCACGGCGGCGCTCAGCGGCGCGCTCGCCCTCCGTTTTGAGGGCACACTTCAGCCCCTGCTCCACCGCTTCCTCAACCCGTTTGCACGCGTCCCGCTCACGCGCATCCAGATGGAGCGGCTCCCCAAATGGGTCGCCCCTGGGACGGACCTCGAGATCAACGCAACCGTCCTGGGAAAACTCCCGGGCGAAGCCCTTCTGCGGCTCAAAGACTCCACCGGAGCCTTGCGCGAACTTTCCGTCCCCCTTTTTGGCAGGCGGATTGTGCACCCCCTTCCCTCGCTGAGCGAGTCGGTCTCGTTTCAAATCGCCGCAGGCAATGCAGCAAGCAAATGGACCTCTGTCACCGCCCTCTATCCCCCGGTGCTCAAGGACCTCTCCCTGCGCGTAATCCCCCCTCCCTCCTCCCGCCAGGAAGCGCAGGTCCACACCCAGTGGCCGCCGTCCCTCCACGCCCCCGAGGGAAGCCGGATTGTTTTGGAGTTCCACACCCAACAGGCCGTCGTCGCGGCCTTTTTAGAGCGGAACGAAAAGAACACGAGCCGGAAACTCGCCCTGCTGGAGCCCGAGCCCCGGCACTTCCGGACGACCTGGGAGGTCCTTTCCCCCCACAGCTTCTCTGTGGAACTCCAGAACGCCCTTGGCCAAACCAACTCCCGACAGAGCACATCCGTTTTCATCACCGCCCCGGAATTTCCCCGCTTCAAGCGCCTCTTCCCTGAAACAGACTCCCATTTTTTCCCGGGTGAGGAACTTGTCTTTGAAGCAGAGCTGACCCGCGCAGAATCGGTGGAACGCTGGGGGCTCACCTTGCACCCCGGAGACGGCGCCGCACAGGAGGTCCTTCTGGGCACAAACAAGCGCGAGGCCAGAACATTGCAGGCGCGCCATGTGGCGGACCTGGAGGAAGTCTCCAGCCAGCGGGCCGCAACGCTGACCTGGTTTTTTTGGTACGAGGCGGCGGAACTGGGGGGAGGTCCCAAGCGGGTGGAGGGCGAGCTGTTCTTTGGGACCAACACGTCCGTGGAAAAAGCCGCCGCCCCGGCCGCCTTTGAGGAGCTGCTTGAGGTTCAAAAAAACGCTCTTGCCGCCACGTGGAACCTGCTTCGAAAACTGCACGCATTCCCTGCTCCCGGTACCCTCGGGCCGGAGCTGCTCCCGGAACTGGAGGCGATCCAGCACAGCCAGAAACGGGTCCAGTCGCAGACGACCCAAAAGCTACTCCAATTTGACCGGTCACAAGCCCGGACGGACCGGTTGCGCGAGGCGGAGGCCCTCCAGTTTGAAACACTTTCGGCTCTCCAGTCAGCCAGACAGGACACCTCGCGACTAGACACCGCCTTCACCACCGCGCGCGCCGCCTACGAGGCGCTTTCCGGTGCAGGCTTGCCCAGCGGCCCGGAGGGGGTGGACCGGGGGCGCTGAGCTTCCTGCCCACAGAGGCGCGGGTGCCCGGCGGTCCTGCCCATGGCTCGAAGGGGCGGCCGCCCCGGAACATCATCTCAGGCGCAATGCTTGAAAGTTTCCAGCCAGGCTGGAACGCAAAAACAAACCAGGCATCGGGTGATTTACGTTTGAAGCTGGCTGAGATTTCAATCGGAGAAGAGTAAGAATGAAGCGCGAAACGTTCCGGTTTCACTTTGTGTTTCCCCGCTGAAAGGAATTTTTTCAATTCGAAATCCGACCCTCTGTTTTCCATTTAAAGAAGCTTCTCACCACCCGCGAACCCGGTGTGGTGCCGCGGCGGAAAGCCCCTTTTAATCGGGGCTCACGCATCTTTTATTGCTAAAGAGGCGGGAAAAATTCGACCCTGCAAACCACAGACACCACATCACCATGTGCGTTGCTTGAGCAGAAAAAACGGAGCCGCTGCCTGCCGGCACTCCATTGCTGCTTCACAAAAGCCGAAAGGCAAATGACGATAAAGATGACGCTCGGCATTCCACCTTTTTTGTGGGGTGTTCCGCGAGGCGGGGGTGGTTTTCGTTCCACTGCGGAGTCTGCTTATTCTGTTGCACCCCTACCCGTCTGTTTGGCGGAGCCCTAAGGTAAGGAAAACCCACAACCTCGCAAAATCGTCCACGCTGAAACCCTTAAGCTTTTATTTTTTGATTTGGCTCCAGTACCACCGCCCCGGCACTTTTGAATTGCTCCTGCTTTCATTTATGATAAGTTTCTTAAGAAGTTAAGTCTCAAGAA
>JBIKSY010000173.1:0-8413 GCA_044348365.1 Chthoniobacteraceae bacterium | reverse complement strand
CCCGATGATGGAGCCGGCAATGCGCACCTCGCTGACCACTTCGCTTTCGCGGAGCAACTCGCCGTCGAAGACGGCTCGGTAGAACTGCACCGCCCTGGCCATGTCCACCGCCCAGATGATATATTTAAGTCGCTCAACCTGCATACACACACCCTTACCCGCCTTGGCTGGCTATTCCCAGAACAGCTTTGGCATTCCTTCCCAAAAACGGGAAATCATGCGCTGGATTCTCCGGACCCGGGTTTGTTAGGTTCGTGGATATGTTGAGCTTCACTAAAATGAACGGGGCCGGAAACGACTTTGTCATGATCGACAACCGTGACGGCGCTTTCGTACTCGAAGCCGAGCGCATCGCCCGCCTTTGCGACAGACACCGCGGCATCGGAGCGGACGGCCTCATTGCAGCAGAGCCCTCGGCCGACGCCCGCGCCCACCTGCGGATGCGCTATTTCAACGCGGATGGCGGTGAGGCTGAAATGTGCGGCAACGGGGCGCGCTGCTTTGCCCGGTTCGGCGCCAGGCTGCTGGGGCTCGCGGAGTCCATCGCTTTTGAAACGCTTGCCGGCACGCTCACGGCCCACCTCGACGGGGACCGCGTCCAGCTTGCCATGAGCACCCCGCACGGAGAGGCCCTCGGGACCAGCCTTCAGGCCGCAGGGGAGGCCCTGACCGTGCACTTTCTGAACACGGGCGTTCCGCATGCCGTTGTGTTTGTCCAGGACCTCGCCGCCACCAATGTGCGCAGCCTCGGAGCGGCACTCCGCTTCCACGAGCATTTTGCGCCCAAGGGGACCAATGCGAATTTTGCAGCCGTGCTGCCCGACGGCTCGCTGGAACTGCGCACCTACGAGCGGGGCGTGGAGGACGAAACGCTCGCCTGCGGCACGGGCGTGGTGGCCGCCGCCCTGCTGCACCACCTGCTGCAACACGCGCCCTCGCCCATTTCGGTCAAAGTGCGCGGAGGGGACACCCTGTCGGTTGCCTTCGTGCGTGAGGCCGGCACCTTTGCACACGTGACGCTGACGGGCCCGGCAGACTTTGTTTTTGCCGGCGACACCAGCCTTTGACCAGAGCGTGGAAGCCCCAAAAGACGGGGGGCAGCCCCGGGGAGGGCGTTCCAGATCGTCCACACCGAGCAAGCAGATTGCCTTGGGCACCACACGGCTGGGTATCAGACGATAAGCAGCCTGCTCACAATTCCGGACGGAAACATATCACGTTTCCTCTAGAATCCCGCGTGTAACTTTACCCGGGCAGTATAAGCTGGCGCCCACCGCTTATGAAACCCCTCCACCCGGGACGGCAGCCTCTTCTCCTCAGCTTGGGTTGCGCGATCGCAGTCCTTTTGGTCTGGGCTTTTTTATCCGGAACCTTCCGGGCCAAGCCCCTCTCTCCGGCACCGCCCCCTGCCGACGGCCCACAAACGGCAGCCACACCCGACTTCACAGCTCCGCCAAGCCAACGCCCCGGCGCCATCCCAAAACCTGCAGCCGACCCAACCGCGCCCGCCCGCAGCGAGAGCGAGCCTCGCACCGCGGCCGAGTTTTTGGCGTTTCACCAATGGCTCGGGAGTTTTTTGAATCTGCCCAGCCAGCAACAGTCCGCCTCGCTTGAAGAAGGGCTCGCCCTTGCCCGGGCGCGCCGCCCGGTCATGGAGCAGTTGATCCGGGCCAACCCCAGGGCTGCCCTCGCCCAATCCCTGCGCTGGGATCAATGGGCGGCGCTCCCCTCTCCGCTCCAGGCGGAAGTGGAGCGGCCCTTCAGCGAACTGGTAAACTACACGCTGTTTCCCGTCTGCCCGGGGCCGGCCGGCGCCCCCTTGAAGCGGCCTGAGCCCCAACCGCACGCCCGCGTCGAAGTACAGTTCCGCGATGGAGAGCGGGTGGGCGCCTTTGTGTACGGCAAAAAAAACGCGCTCTCTTCCAAGCGCGGCATCGCGGTTCAGGGGATCGCCCTCAGCGGAGTGGCAGCCCTCAGAGACGGCGTGTTCCAGCAGCTCCTGCCCGAGGAGGCTGTACACGCGGAAAAGGTGTTTCCCTCCGGCCAACCCGATCCGGCCCTAAGCTTTGTGACCGGCAAGCCCATCACTGGCGAAGCGGTAACGGCCCTGGCTGGCGGCAAGCGCTTTTCCTTTGCGAATGTCGAGGAGCTCGCGAGCTTTGACACCGCCATCGCAAGTCTGGATGCCAAGCCCGGGCCAAAGGCGGGTTCGCGGGCGATATTCTCCCTTCCCTACAGCGCAACCGGTGCTGGCGTGGCCCCCGGCGCGTTTGATTTTGCCGCAGCCCAGGAGGGGGCGGCAGCCGCGGCCGCCGGATGGACGAGCGGCGAAAAAAAGGTGTTCCTCATCCGGGTCAGCTTTCCGGACCGCACGGAGGAGCCGGTCACCCGGGAGGCCGCCTCCACCGTGATCAACGGGACCGTATCCTCCTCCATCCGCCAATTTTCGTACGGCAAGACCTGGATTACCGCAACGGTCAGCGCGAACGTATATCAACTCCCCCTGAGCTCTGGATCCTACGCGGGTACAGTCCCCGCAGGAGCCGCGAACGTTGGTTTCAGCAGCAACATGACCCAGCTTCTAGAAGACGCCCGCAGCCGGTTTCGCACGCTCAAAGCCGGGGAGGACGCAGGCATTCAAATCGGCACCGGGGCTGTGGAAGTGGGCGACGCCGACCTCGGGGATTACGACATCGTAGGGATGGTGTTTTCCGACATCGGGTGTTACTCCAACGGCGTGGCGCTTTCGGGCCTGGCCAGCGTGGGGGGTGGCGATCTGTGGATCCAAGGAACCAACGACCCAAAGGTCTACGTGCACGAATTCGGGCACGTCTACGGACTGGGACACTCCAATTTCTGGCAGACCAGCACATTGGGTGAGACCTCGGCAGTGGGTCCCGGTACCGAAGAGGAGTACGGGGATGTGTACGACGTGATGGGGAGCGGCGAGCTGCCCCTTGGACACTTCCATCCGCAGGCCAAGCAGAAGCTCAACTGGCTGACCCCAACCCAGTGGCAGGATGCCTCCACGGCGGGCTCCGGAGTTTACCGCATCTACCGGCACGACAGCGCGCTGACCACCGGCTCGCTCCGGGGCGTGCGCCTCACCAAGGGGAGCGCGGGAGGGGAGTCTGAATATTACTGGGTGGGCTACAGGCCGGCCTACGCAGACAACCCGCACCTCGCCCAGGGGGCCTACCTGCTGTGGCAGCGTCCGGCCTCGCTCAACGCCGGAGAAAAATGCTGTTTGCTCGACACAACGCCCCTGACCTCGGGCGTCAAAACCGACGCAGGCCTGAACATCGGCCGCACCTACTCAGACCGCGCTGCCAAAATCCACCTCACCCCGGTGGGACGCGGGGGAGCAGGCGGCGAGCAGTATTTGGACGTCCAGATTCATGTCGGCACGCTCACCAGCGATTCAGGGCTTAGCCTCACACTGGGAGGCACCTCCGCGCTGCAGGCACGCACCACAGCCACCTACACGGCCGAGGCAACCTCCCAAAACGGCGACGTGCTCTCCTACTACTGGGAGGCGGGGGACGGCACCACCGCCGGCGGCACAGGGAGCGGTTCAGCCACCTTTTCGCATGCGTGGACCGCAGGCGGCACCTACACGCTCACCGTCACGCTCACCGACATGAAGGGCGGCAAGCGCACCAGCAGCAAGGTGGTTAACGTGTCCGACCCGGCGCAGCGGTTCGCAGCCAGCGACAGTCTCACCACGGACGATCTCAATGCGCTTGCCGCCAGCCCGAATCTACTCGTCGCCGTGGGCGAACAAAACCCCGGGACCCGCACCAACACCCGAGCCGTCATCCGCACCTCCCCGGACGGCGTGACCTGGACGGCCCGGGGGGTGGCCGAAATCACCCTCAACCTCCGGCTCAAAGCAGTCGTCTGGGACGGCCTCCAATTTGTCGCCGTAGGGGAGGACTACAACCAAGACACCAAAATCGTCCACGGGGTGGTCTATACTTCGGCAAACGGCATCACCTGGACGCGGGAGTTTGCGGACACCACCGCCGAAACCGGACTCAATGCGGTGTGCGCGACCGGTGGGGCCGTTGTGGCCGTGGGAGATTCGGGCACGGTCTTACGCAAGGCAACCGGAGCGAGCGAATGGCGACGCATATTGGGAATTCCGGCGGTGAGTGACGGAGCCATGTCCTGCCGGGGGGTGGCCTTTGGCGGCGGGACACTGGCGCTGACAGCCAGGTCCTATCCGCTCCAAAGCGGGGGCGGGGTGGTGTGCACCTCCATCGACGCGGGTCTGACCTGGACCGAACAGACCGCGGGTGCCGGTTTGAGCACGGGCGAAGACTTGGAAAAGATCGCCTACCTCAACGGAAACTTCATCACCAGCGGGTGGTTCTCAAAACTGAAGACCTCCGGGGATGGCGCCCGTACATTTACAACAACCAGAGGCACATCTGAGGAGGCATTTGTTCTGGCACACACCCCCGGGCTCTACTTTGCGGGGGGCGTTTCGAGAAAGCAAAACGGCACCTCGACAACCGCACAGCCTGCCTACCTTTACTCGACGGATGGAAAAACCTGGGTGAGCACCGTTCCCCAAAACGGAATCCAGAATCAAAACGACGGGCTGTTTTTCAACAACCGCCTTGTGAGCGTGGGAACCGGCGGGGCGATTTGGCGGAGCGAACCTTTGGGAGCGGGGGCCGGCCCGGGGCCCGGGAATGTTTCCATCATCACCCAGTCCCGGCTCCACGCACGCAGCCCTATCACATTCGTCGCCCAGGTCTCGAACCCGGACAACCGCCAGCTGACCTACCATTGGGACGCGGGCGAAGGCACCGTCGCAAACAACCAGCGCGTGTTCACGCACACCTGGGCCGCCGGCGGAACCTACACGGTCTCGCTCACCGTTACCGATGGCCGGGGCGGCGCGGTCGGCAGCACCAAAACCGTCAACGTCTACGATCCGGCGCAGGATTTTTCTCTGCGCACCACCGGCATCACCGACGACCTGAACGCGATTGCCGCCAGCAGCACAAGGGTGGTTGCGGCGGGCGACAACGGAAGAGTGCTTACTTCCGAGGACGGAACCGATTGGACAAGCCGCACCCTTCCGGGTCTTTCTCAGAACATTACCTTTGAAGGGGCGGTCTGGGACGGACAGCGCTTTGTTCTGGTGGGCTACGACTACGACTCTGTCCTCGGATTCTGGGTCGGGGTCATCTACACATCCGCCGACGGGAGCACCTGGCAGCGCACCTACAAATCCACCGGCAAGGACACGTTTTTGCGTTCCGTGACCTGCGCTGGAGGGACTCTCTTGGCCGGGGGCGACAAGGGCCAGTTGTTGCGCTCGACAGACGCCGCCTCGTGGAGCAACACAAGCCTTAGCCTTCCGAACTCGCTGTCCGTCACCGGGCTTGCCTCCGGAGAGGGCGTGTTTGTGGCGGTCGTGCACACCTTTGTTGTCGGAGGGTTCGCCAGCGGAGACGGCCGGGTCTACACATCCACCGACGGGGCGACCTGGGTGGACAGAACCTCGGGAGCGGACCTTTCCAACGGCCGGGATTTCAACAGCGTGGCCTATCTCAACAACCGCTTTGTCGCGAGCGGTTGGTTTTCCAAACTCTGTGTCTCCACCGACAAGGGATCCTCCTTTCAGACCACCCGTATTGTGACGGAGAACACCCCCGCGCTCGCGGCCGGTGGCGGGGTGTATCTGGCTGCCGGCGTGGATCAAGACAACGACGATGCAAACGTCCGCCTGCTGTCCTCAGACGGCAACCTGTGGACCCAGACTCCCGCTCCCGCAGGCGTGACACCAGAAAAGGCGGCGGCGTTCTTTAAAAACACTTTTCTGCTGGTGGGCGGCAGCGGTCAGATTTTCCAAAGCGCCCCGGTGGGGGCAACCGGCGACTCGCTCGAGATTCTGCTGCATCCGGAAAGCCTGAGCGTCACGCAGGGCGAAGGTGCCACATTTACGGTCGTGGCCGCGGGCGCCGGAACCTTGTCCTACCAGTGGTACAAGGGCGCCACCGCCCTGGCGGGAGGGACCTTTTCGACCTACAGCATTCAAAGCACAACCACCAATGACGCAGGCAGCTACAGCGTTCGAATTAGCGACTCCCAGACGGCGTCGAGCCTGACAAGCAGCGCTGCTGTACTGGCGGTAGCCACACCCACGACCGAACCGGGCACGCTCGTCTCCGCAGGCCCCCCCTCATTGGTTTCGCTGGTCAAAGGAAGCGACGCGACCATCGGCGTCACCCTTTCGGCGGCCGGCGACGGCGTCGTCCAAACCACCTACCTCCTCTACTCGGGCAGCGGCGCCACGGCGGCACCCACGGCGATTTCCGGCACTGTCCCCCCCAGCGGCACGGCGGTGCTGCCGTTGAAAGGAGTCACCCTACCCGGCACCTATTTTGTCAGGTTCACCCGTATTTATAACACCGGGCCCGCGACAACGGATGAGACCGCGCCGTTTACGGTCAGCTTTAAGACATGGGACGCAGCAGCGGGAACCTATCAAACACTGCTCGCGCAAAAGACAGGAACCCCTGCTGGGTTGGGCGATGGAGGGGCCTACCGGGGGCTGCTGACGCTCACGGTCACCCGCACGGGCGTTGCCTCCGGAAGACTTTCCTACAATGAGGCCACGCTTCTCGAAGGAGGCACCTCAAATGAAAGGGTTTACGCGCCCGTGGTACGGACCTTTACGGGGAGGCTGACCCCAAGGCCTGGGGACCCAACCACCATGCAGCTCTCGCCAAAGCTCACCCCCTCCAGCGCGCAAAGCCGTGAACTCGTCACGCTGGAGCTGGACTTGAGCCGGCCGACGCCGACGCTCGCCACCTCGGTGGCGGACACGGTTTCACTTTCCGGAGGCTCGCTTGTGAGCGAGTCCGCCGGAGTCACTGCTGGCACCGCCCTGTTGAGTCCGGACCTGGCGCCGCTTGCCGGCCGGTACACGCTCGCTGCCAACCTGGGCAACCTCTCCGCCACAAACGACCAGCGCGCTTACGTATACGCTGCCGCACTTTCCTCCGGTCGCGTGCTTTGGAACACCCGTCTCAACGGTTACACAGGCACCGGAACCAGCTACCTGAATGTCAGCGACCCAGCACGGCCCACGGCCCAGTTTTACGAAGGACGCCAGGTGCTGAGCGCCAGCCTGCACAACGCCACCAGCCTTTTGGGCGTCCTCAACTTTCAAGTCCACAGCGGCACACTGTGGGCAGCGGCCTTTGGCTCGCTGCCACGCCCGGAAGCCTTGGAGAAGCAGGCTAGCTACGTCACCAGGCAAACCGTTTCCGGTGTCCTGAAGCCCGTCTACACCGGCAGCCTGTTTGCGACAGGCGAAAACCACACGGGAACCAGATTGGTCTCCTTTAGTGATAAAAACACGGCCCGCTGGAGCGGCGCGTCCTACAAGGCGCTTCCCTCCTTTCTTCCCACCGCACAGACGCTGACGCTCACGGCGGAGGACCCTCTCAGCTCCACAGGGTTGTCTTTCCGCTGGCAAGCCACCATCTCCTCCACGGGGGCGGTGCGGACCGTCCCGCAGACTGCCTCCGACGGGGTCACCCTCTCTCCCTCGCTGAGCCTGAGCCTTGCGCGCTCGACAGGTTTGTGGACCGGGGGTTTTACACTCGCCGGCGCCCGCAGGACACTCTCAGGGGCCTCCGTTGATCCCAGCACCGTCAGCGGCGGTTCCCGCGCCGCCCAAGGGTTTGCGGAAAGGGGCTCGGCCCCAAACCTGCGCACCGGCACCTGGACTCTGTCTAGATAAAGCCGACGCTCCGAGCGTCATTCCAAAAATCAGGCGGGGTGCCGTTTCCAGAGGCATGCTCCGCCGCTTTCGAAGGCCACCCGGCAAAACGCGCCCGGCGTGAATTGCCGCCGCACCTCGGCTTGGCATGGCTTCTCCAGGAGGAGGGGCTGCCTCCGTCAACCCAGCCGGCCCGTTTTTTTTCTGTTTCCGCACCCGCCTCCGCCACAGGCTTCAAAGATGAGATTCCTCCCAACAGCCCTCAGCTCTTTGCTGCGCAGCGCTCTGGCGATCGCCTTGCTTGCGCCCGCCGCCGCACGGGCGGCGAACCGCCCCAACATCGTCTTCATCATGACAGACGACCACGCCTCGCACGCGCTCTCGTGCTACGGCTCGCGCATCAACCAGACACCCCAACTCGACCGGCTTGCCGCAGGCGGGGTGCGGTTTTCCAACGCCTTCGTCACCAATTCGATCTGCACCCCGAGCCGCGCAACACTCCTTACCGGCAAGTATTCCCACCGCAACGGCACTCCGGTGTTCAACACCTTTGACGGGGAGCAACAAACCGTGGCCAAACTGCTCCAGGCGGGCGGTTACCACACCGCGATGGTGGGCAAATGGCATCTCGGCAGCGAGCCCACCGGCTTTGACCATTGGAAGATC
>JBIKSY010000172.1:0-8416 GCA_044348365.1 Chthoniobacteraceae bacterium | reverse complement strand
CACTTGGGCCTCCGTCTGCCAAGCAGATCCAAAACGGTACAAAATGTAGTGGAGAAAAACGCCTAGATTTTTGCACAAATCATTGAAAATCAACGAAACGTTCTTTCCAACTGCGGAACTCGGGTTAAAGCCGGAGTAGCGTTTGCCAAACCGTTGCAATCATTCCAAAGCGAGACTAAACAGATTCTGTGTGACTTATGATACTTTGGCAAAAAAGCTGGGCACTTCCGTCCACTTTTCGCCGCTCCTGCGAAAGGCTCGGCGATTGGGTTTGTCCACGCCCAAAGACCTATGGACGCTAGCGGTACAGAGAGGCTGTCGCCATTACTGGCATGGAGATGAACCAGAGGGTGAATTGGTACCCCAAACGGCATTGACGAACGAAGAACTGGCGGTGGCTCTGTTGAATGCTGCCGGGCCTTATAGCCCGCACAGCATTCGATGTCGGGCAGCCATCCTTGGTGCCATTGGCAACGATCCGACCATGGTGCGCAAGTTTGAGGCAAAGCCTATCCGAGCCTTCCGCACGACCGCCACGCAGGACATGGAAAACTGCGAGGGCGACTGCTTTCTGACCGATCGGGAGATGGACAAGGCGCTGAATTTCTCCGGCTACGACAACAGGTTCCGCACCATCGAAGGCCGCCACGTCGCGGGGTACACCGAGAACTACCGGGAGGCCATGGCCTATCTCTGGAAGGACTGGCCGCAGCGCGTGAAGGCAGTGCCTAGCGCGCCGCGCGCCCAGGAGGTGATCCTGGCCGACAAAGGCTGGCAACTGCTGGCCAAGGGTTTTAAAAGCACCCGCGGCTCGTCCTGCAACGCAAAGGGCGAGGTCTTTTTCGCCGACACCACCGCCGACAAAATCCACCGCATCAATCTGGACGGCACCGTGTCCAAATTTGCTGCGAACACCGGCAAAGCGCACTGCGTGAGCGTCGGAGCCAACGGCGCGCTCTACACCATTTCCGAAAAGTCCGGCAAGCTCATGAGCTACGACGCCGGCGGCATGCCGAAAGTTGTGCCGGAAGACATCCTCGGTCACTCCATTCTCGCGATGCCGGACCACGGTCTTTACGTGACAACCAACGCCGGTAAGCCGCGGGAAGGCGGCACTGTCTGGTTTATCAAAGACGGCAAAAAGAAGCAGGTCGACTCTGGCCTGACATTCGCCACCGGAATGGCGTACCGCCCCGACCAGTGGCTGCTATCCGTCGCCGACGGTCCCTCGAAATGGGCCTACAGCTACCGGATTAACGCCGACGGCGCCCTCGCCCACAAGGAGCGCTTCTTCCTTCTTCACGTCAACGACTGGCAGGACGACGCGGGCGCAGATCATTCTTCGCGTGCCGGGCAACGGCCGCGTGACCGGCGTGGCCATCGGAGGAAAAGACATGGACACGCTTTTCGCCCTCTGCGGCAGCAGGATCTGGAAACGCAAGATCCGGCAGCACGCCAAGGGCGCGTGGAGCCCGTCGACGCAGGTGACAGGCACGAAACTGTGAACCGGTGCACGCCACCGGCCGTTCCTTCAACCTGAGGAGCCTTACTTTTCTGCAATACAACTTTCTCCATCCGGCGTCCGAAATCGCCCTACCTTTCCATATGCCCACCCCAGACCGTTCCACTCCTCCGTTTCATACCCGGCTCCGGCTGTCTTTAAGACTCCTTCCGCTGCTCGCGCTCTCGCTTGCGGCGGCCCCCTTGAATGCCGCCCTTTCGCCCGCCCAATCCGAGGCCCTTTATCAGGAAATGCTCCGGGACCCGCAGTTCAAGGCCGCGGACAAAGAGCTCTCGGCCTTGTACTCCGCCATTCGCAGACAGCTGCCTCCGGCCGGCCAGTCCCAAATCCGCGACCAGCAGCGCGAATGGTTGAAGTCCGCTTACGAAGCCATTGCAAAGACTGCCCCCTCCGCCCGCGCAGGCTTGGGTGAGCGCCTAACCCGGGAACGCATCCAGCAGCTGCGACTTGCGCCCCAGTCACCCCGGCAGGACCGGCCGCCTTCGCCGACGCCCCCTGCCCAGGGAGGAAAATTGGCAACGTCTCCCCGCGGCGAAGTCATCGATGTGAATGCCAGTCTCGCGAGGCTGAAGTCCAAGGATCCGGACCGGCGGCTCGAGGCGCTCAGGAAGCTCGAGTACTCGCTGGATCCCCGGCTTCCCGCAGTCATGCTGGGGTTACTCAACGACGCCGGAAACACCACCCGCAGGGTTGCCGCGCACGGTGTCGGTAGCCGCTGGTGGCAAGTCCCTACAGACAAGCTGGATTCGTTCATCGGGCGGCTGAAGACGGCCGCTGCGAAAGAGGGAGAAGGCTACACGGGCGAGTGCTACCGCGGCGTCGCGCTCTTGCAGGTGGCGGCCGGAAAGCGCATCGAACATCCAGAAGCCGTATCGCTCAGTCCGAACGGGCGGTGGATCATCTACGACCGGCTCGGGATGCCCTGCCTGGTGGACGTCCAGAGCCGATCCGAGGAGCTGCTCGGTCTGGATTCGGATTTGCGGGAGGGACGTTTTTGGGGGAACCCCAAGAGCGTGGTCTGGCACCCTTCGAAGGAGGCCGCTGCGATACCCCAGGCAACTCGGCGGGGAACGGCCTGTCTTTTGGTTTGGACGCACGGATCTGGAACCCGTGTCATCCATCGGGACAGCCTGCTGGAGTTGGTTGCCAAGCGGAAGTTCAAGGCCGACCCTTACATGTCTTACATTTCCGAGGACGACCTGAAATGGCGGGGGGACAAGCTGCTGGTTCCCTTGGAGTTCGCGGAAGAGGACGGGAACGGCCCCAGCCGTGTGGCCACAGTTTCCTGGAACGCCTCGAGCGGAGAGCTTGCTCTGGAGGGGATCAAGTGAACCACATCCGGCGTTCTGGCATTCAAAATGTCGAAGCAACGCGTCAACTAGCTTTATGCAAGCCAAATAGGTGTGAATAAGGTCACGGACAGAGCTGGGCGGGAGGCTTGATTTTTGACGGGCTCCGGAGATCCGTGGGAGCCTTACTCTTCGCCTCCCTCGCCCAGCACACAGTAATTAACCTGCCAGCCAGTGCGTTCCGGCTTACACTTCGGAGAGATGTTTCGTGTTATGGCTGACCAAGAAATGGAAAGCCAGATGCTTGAAACTCAGTTTCCGACGCTTTCGGTTCGAGCCTTCGCCACTGCAAGAAATACGGTAATGGCAGCTGGCTTGAGCGTCCTCCAGTCTGAGGGAAAATTCATTTACCGCGTGTTCGCCGACTGGAAGAAGGAAGTGGTTAAGGAAATTGAGCCTCCGATAGATGTCGCCATTGGAACTAAATTTATAATCTCGTGATTGCGTCCGTTCCTTGGCAACCTCTTTGAAACAAGAGAACTTCACCCGGGCTAGGCGGCGGTTTAATCCTGCAATAGAAATTCCCGCCCCCTGAGATTTCCACCTGTTTCATAAACGAAACCGAGGCCGGACCGGACGACCTTCTCTCATTCGCTCGCCAACACCGCTTCTGCGATATTTTTCAGCCAGTCCAAATCCAGACTGTGACATTCCTTCGCCAAGGTGAGGAGAGCACTCCAGTTATGTTCATGCAGACAACGGTCCGCGACAACAGAAGGCCGCCTTCTGCTCACAAGCTATTCAACAGGACAAGTTTTAGGATCAGGAGGGACTGATGGCGCGCAGCATGAGGCCCAAATCTGCCCAAGGAAGCACGCGGCCACGTTCCCTGTCTTGCTGGGTGCTGCCGCCGTAGACCAACCATGGGGTGATTACCTGATCCTTGAGTGCGCCTCGCCAGTAATTCAGGCCCTTGAAAAAATCAGTCGCAACAGTCTCCCCAGATTTTATTTCCACGGCATGAAAGCACTTTGGAGCGGTCTCAATAAAGGCGTCGATCTCGTGCCCTTCCTTGTCCCTCAGAAAGTGCAGGCGCGGCTTGATTCCCCGGTTGGTTTGGGTTTTCAGAAGTTCGGTCATCACCCAGTTCTCAAATAACGCTCCCCGCTGGGGATGAGCGATCAAGTGTTCCTGGCGGCGGATTCCAATCAGCCAACTGGCGAGCCCTGGGTCCACAAAGTAAAGCTTGGGAGTCTTGATCAATCGCTTGGAGGGATTGGTGAACCACGGGGGCGTCAAAAAGACAAGATGACTGGCCTCCAATACCGAAAGCCACGCGTTCGCCGTGACTCGGGTGATGCCTGTATCAGCTGCCAGCGATGAAACATTCAAGAGTTGTCCAACCCTTCCTGCGCACAGCTGCACAAATCGCTGAAAGGCGCTCAGGTCGTGGATATTCAAAATGTTCCTAACATCGCGTTCCAGATAGGTACTCACATAGTCCTGAATCCAAACACAGGGGTCTACTGGCCGGTCATGGACAGGAGGAAACAGCCCGCGAAAAAGGAGTTCATTCACAGAGCTGGGGGCGCATCCGGAACTTTGCAGCTCACCCAAAGAGAAGGGGAGTAGCGTCATGATTGAGGTGCGTCCCGCCAGCGACTGGTTGATGGATTGAATCAGATCAAACTGGCTCGAACCTGTGAGGATGAACTGTCCCAAGCGCTTCTCTGCATCCACCACCCCCTGAAGGTAGGAGAACAGGCTTGGGCACCGCTGGACCTCATCGAGAATTGCCCCCTCGTGGACTTGCCGCAGAAATCCCCGTGGATCCTCGGATGCATAGGCACGCGTGTCGGGATCCTCCAGGGTAAAGTAGGGCAGATGCGGAGCCAATAAACGGGAGAGCGTCGTTTTACCGGACTGCCTGGGACCAGTAATGGTGAGGATAGGGAAACTCCTGAGGCGTGAACTGGCCGCCTCAAAAGCGAGCCTGGGAATTGGATCGGTAGTCTCACGCGCAAGCATGGCCACATGATATGCTGGCTATACAATCAGTCAACAATCGTCACGGTAGGCGCGCTTTGGCTGCGCGAGTTCTACATTCTCGTGTGCGGCTTCACCTTGGTACGGGCTAGAGAAACAATTTTTGTGAAAAACAAACACCCGATGTTCATTTTTCGCGGCCAATCCAAGGCCCAGAGCCGCGACCTTCGGCTTCTCCCTTCCCCCCAAGTGGCAGCTAACCAGCTTGGACTCAATTCCCAAGTCCCGTTCCGGATGATCTACCAAACCGATCGGGCTCCTGCAAAAGTGGTGCTCGGCAACTGGCAGATCGTGTTCCGCTGCAACACTGGCCGGCGTCTGGCCCTCGCTGGCCGGGCCAGTGGACTTGTGGCACAGGCATTGCGCGGTGTCGGCAGGGACAAGGTCACAACGGACGTCATCGAATACCTGCGCCACCGCGTGGATGCGGTCGATTTTCCTCCGAATCACCCGACCGAATGATTGAGGACTTTTATCTTTCACTCAGTTCACGGGTTCGGCGCGGAAAAAGATCCCGAGGCGGATGCGGGCAGGGAACAAGTCCGGCGTGTCGAGGCTCTTCAGGTGACCTGTCAGGTTTGCATCCGCGAAGCTCCGCTCCCGCGTCTTCGCAATGCGTTAGCTTAACTGCTTGGCCCCTGCAACGCCCCATCAACCGGTCCCACGCACTTTTAACCGTATTTTAACGATACCTTTTCGACTTCGTGAGCACCGAATTCCGGCCGGCCTTTTGTAAGTCCCTTATTATAATGGAGCCAGTGAGGGGAATTGAACCCCTGACCTACTGATTACGAATCACTGTTTTGCGTGGTTCTTTTGTGGGGATGTCCTGTTCCCTGCTGACCTCTATTGACCCGTCTCAGCTACTGCTTTACAGTTGCTTACGCATTTCAATCAACAGGTCAGACTCAATACTTGAGGGGTCATAGATGAACAGTAAAATTACCAAGCGATTACCAAGCGAATCGAAGCCCTCTTTCGGGAAGACCGATTCGAGATACTGGGCTGAGCGCATCTTCAAGCCGATCAGCGGAGCTGGCAAAGAGTCGCCCCATTGGGCCATGCAGCTCTGTTTCAAATCGAAGCGCCTTTCGTTCGGACTCCGCACGGGCAACAAGGATGCCGCTGCCAGAATCGCTAGGGACATCTACAACGACCTGCTCACCCTTGGGGTTGAGGGGGCGCTGGCAAAGCACCGTCCTGAGCGTCAGGAAGAGCCTGCAAAGGCTGCAACCATCGGCGCATGGATAGCAGCAGCGGAACAAGTCTTTGACGGTCGTCCCGCCACTTTTGGGAGCTATGCCCGTTCCCTCCGCTTAATCGCTGGCGACATTCTGTCTGTATCCAAGACAAAGAAGCGGTTTGCCGCTTCAAAGAAGAGTGCGTATCGAGCGAAGATCGAGGAGGCGCCTTTGAGTGTCCTGGCGCCGCAAGCCATACAGGAGTGGCGCATTCGTTTTGTGGGAAAGGCAGGCAAAAGCCCTGCTGCACAGAGGACCAAGAAGATCAGCGCAAACTCTCTGATCCGTCAGGCTCGCGCGCTTTTTTCAAAGAAGATACTGAAGTTCATCACAGGCATTCAGCACCCTGACCCAATCCCATTCGCTGAGTGTGAGATGTTTCCTAGGGAATCCATGCGGTACAGATCCTCAATTGATCCCGCAGCGCTCCTCGCTGCCGCGAACCAGGAGTTGTATGCAGGTGATCCGGATGCATTCCTCGTTCTCTTGCTGGCGATAGGGGCCGGGTTAAGACGTGGAGAGATCGACAAGCTTTTGTGGCGACAGGTGGATTTTAACGGCGGCTTCATCCGGATTGAGGCCACAGAGGTGGGCGGGCTAAAGAGCGAGGACTCAGCCGGGGCGGTTCCGATTGAAGCAGCATTCGTTGCAGTCCTCCGTGGGTACTACGCCAAGGCAAACGGGCCGTTTGTCGTAGGAGGGACGTCTGGTGAAAGCGAGTCTAGGGATTGGGGGCAGCAATATCGTTGCGAGCCAGTATTTAACCGCCTGAATGCTTGGTTGAGGATCAATGGGGTCAATGCCTCCAAGCCGCTGCACACCCTACGCAAGGAGGCAGGGAGCCTTATTGCGACCAAAAGCGGAATCTATGCCGCAAGCCTATTCCTGCGTCACGCGGCCCGCCCAAGTGACTGCGATGCATTACGCGGATCACAAGGAACGGATCACCGTAGGTATTGGAAGCTTCCTGAACCTTGAGAACTCCATTGAAAGCGTTCAGGTTGCCAACTTGCCCCAAAAAACATCTGGGCGAAATGTTGCCGGGATTTTATGAGCGAGCCTGCGATGGATGTCTGCATTTACGGTGATCGGCATAAAGTCGTAAGCAAGTGCCATGAATTCATAACTTTGCAAAAAAACAATGGAGAGTTGATCACGCAACCTAATGGCCGGGCGAATCTGGCTCTTCAAAAAGCCATCTTTCATACAAATGACAATGGAGTGAGCCTAGGCACAGATGAAGCGAAGAGGCGGATGCAGCGCGCTGACGCGCTTGAAGAGGTTTTCTTTGTTTGTTTGTCCATGCTGAAGGGGCATGAAGTTCACGCTGAGTCCGCGATCGTTTTTGCAGAGGCTTTTGGGGAAGTAATCCGCCAGGCTGTTTATGAGGAGGACGAAAAAAAAGCCCTCGCATTGATCAAGAACGCCTTTTTTCCTGCGGTAAGTGCTCTTCGTCGCAAGAACCTCCTTTTGCGTCAGGACGCTCCACGAACCAAGGTTCACCGTGTTTTAAAAGCCCTCGCCATCGGCTGCAGGTTCTATGAAGAAAATAATTTTCAAAGGCCTAGCAAACAATTCATTCAAAGACAATTAGAGCGCGAGTATCTTGGGTTTAATGCGAGCGCACCCAAGAAGCTGCGGCAACTTTGGCGGAGTTTTTGGAGCGAATGTGGATTGAGCGAGTTGCCTGAAGGGAACTCAACTGAGGTCTAAACTCAGGTTCCTGTGCTCCCGTGGGGTTTGCTTGGGCGTATATGACCCAACAATTACCAAAACCCACGGTCCTCCTTCTGAGTCGTCAGCAACTTGCCGACCGCTGGGGATGCAGCATCGAGACCATTAAACGCCGTGAGAGAGCAGGCATCATTCGGCCTGTAATCTTGGGACGCCTTGTCCGATATCGGGAGGCTGACATTGAGGCCATTGAAGTGGCGGCCACTGTCAAGGGAGGGGCGCAATCATGAACCGCCGCAGGTCCATTTGCCGCTACCCAGAGATGCCCTGGGACTGGGACAAGGTAGCATTCAAATACCGGCGTTCAGTTGACGCGGAAGAGGCAAACGCCAGGGCAAGGATTCAAAAGGAAATTGCCGCCAAAAAGCGCGAGCAGGAGCAGCGTTTGCCCAAACCTCGCACGAAAGGAGGGCCGCTATGAGCCTTAACCTCCGCAGGTCAAAATCGGATGGCTATACCTTGCCACCCTGTCCTCTGCCTGGCCAAGGTGTCACCGGTCACTTCAAAGTGTACCACCCGCGGTCGAATCAAAGTGTACCACCTCGGGGCGGGGTTTTCTTATGCTTGGTCGGTTGCTCTTGGCA
>JBIKSY010000171.1:0-8440 GCA_044348365.1 Chthoniobacteraceae bacterium | reverse complement strand
CAAGCCCGCGCCTTTTCAAGTCCGCCAGCAGGCCGCCGATGACGTGGTCGAGGCCGGTGATGGTTTGGTAATAGCGGATGTGATGCTCGCGGCAGGTGGCGAGGTCGTAGTCGTAAACGTAGGTCTGATTCCGGCGGCCTTTGTCCTGGTCCATGATGAACTGCGGGATGAAGCGATACGGATCGGTGCAGGTGTCCGTCGGCAGCGGGATGGCGATGTCGCGGTAGAGCGTGTCGTAGAAGGGGCTGCCTTTGAGCTTCGGATTTTCATTGGCCGGGCGTTTCATCTCATGCCACTCGGGATAGTCGGTGAACATGGACGTGACCTGCGAGCCATGGGGCACATTGAAGCTGACCGAAAGACAGAAGGGTTTATCGCTCGGAGCGGTGTCGAGGAACTTCGTCATCGCCTCGCCCATGATCGGCGTGATGATGTCCGCCTTGGCCTGGTGGTAGGGCGTGGTGCTGGGCGTGTCATGATCCTTTGGCAGGAACTTCGTCCAGCCGTCGTGTCCCCACCAGAAGTCGAACTTTTCGGCTGCCTTGCCTTTGAAGGTGTAATACTCCACGCCGAACTTGCCGACGAAGCCGGTGAAGTAGCCGCCTTTGCGCAACAGCGCCGGGTAGGTGCGCTCCCATTGCTGCTCGGTGAGGTCATACGAGGAACTGAAGCCCACTCCATGCACGCGCTCCGGCATGCCGGTGAAATACGAGACGCGGCTCGGTGAACAGACCGGCGTGGCGATGTAGGCGTTCTTGAAGCGCACCGAGTCCCGCATCAACGCATCGAGATGCGGCGTGTTCACAAAGGGATGGCCCATCGCGCCGAGGGTGTTGTCACGCTGGTCGTCGGTGAGGAGGAAGATGATGTTCGGGCGTGCTCTGGGTGTCTCGGCCACGCCTGCGTGAAGCACGGCCACCCGCGCGAGCAGCAGGGCGATGAGAAGGGTGATTGTGTATTTCATGTTCACTGCTTTCGTATATCGGTTCAGCTTCTCGTCGCCATGTGTCTTGATCCAGTCGCGGGTTTTGCGGATGCAGGCGGATCGGTTCGGCGATAGAGGCCAGTGGGGCGGGCAGCAGGGTCGCGAGGATCGTTTATCGTGCATCGTAACAAGCTGCTCACGCCAGGATCTCCCGCACCACTTCGCCGTAGACATCGGTGAGGCGGAAATCGCGGCCGAGGTGGCGCCAGGTGAGGCGCTCGTGATCGAGGCCGAGCAGGTGCAGAATGGTGGCGTGGAGGTCGTGCAGATGGACCTTGCCCGATACGGGGCGGAAGCCAAAATCGTCGGTGTCGCCGTGCATGAAGCCGCCACGCACGCCGCCGCCGGCCATCCAGGCGCAAAAGCTTTCGGGTTGGTGTTCGCGACCGTGTTTTTCAATGGGCGCGGTGCGACTGAGATCCTGGCTCCAGGGGGTGCGGCCAAACTCGCCGCTCCACACGACGAGCGTGTCCTCAAGCAGGCCGCGTGATTTCAGATCGCGGATCAAACCGGCGCAAGGTAGGTCGCTGGCGGCGCAGTTTTTCGGCAGATCGCCGCGGATGTTGCCGTGATGATCCCAGCCGTCCACAGTGACCTGCACAAAGCGCACCCCGGCCTCGCTGAGACGACGAGCGAGCAGGCAGGCGCGGCCGTTTTTATCGGTCGTCTTTTCGCCGATACCATAGAGCTTCTTTGTGGCCTCGGTTTCGTTTGAGAGATCCACGAGATCCGGCGTGGCCGTCTGCATGCGGAAAGCCGTCTCCAGACTATGGATCATGCCCTCCATGCGGGCATCTGAGTCATGCTGGGTCAGCAGTCGGCTGTTCTGACGCTGGATGAAGTCAAAGCGCCGGCGCTGGGAGGCGTCGTCGGTCGCGGGATCAGTGAGGAAAGCGATCGCGGGATCGCTGGCCTTTACCGGCAGCGTCACCGGCGTGCCCTGATGAGCCGCCGGCAGGAAGGAGGCGCTGTAGTTCCGGGTGTCGATGCCTGGATGGATGGTGAGAAAAGCGGGGAGGTTTTGGTTTTCCGTGCCGAGGCCGTAGCTAACCCAGGAACCAATCGAAGGCCGAGCTTCGGCGATGGCTCCGGTGTGAATCTGAAGGGCAGCGGGGCCGTGCTGGTTGTTGTCCGCGTGCACTGCGCGTAGCAGGCAAAGCTCATCGGCAATGGCAGCAGTGTGCGGCAGCAGATCGGAAATCGTGACACCGGACTGGCCGCGAGGCCTCACAGGGATGTCGGTACCAAGGGCAAGCAGTCCGTCGGTACTCACATGTCGGTGCTGCTCGGGCAGCGGAGCATTCACCGACTTTCCGTGCCGTTGCTGGATGAGCGGCTTCGGATCAAAGAGGTCCATCTGAGAGGGGCCACCTGCCATGAAAAGGAAGATGACACGCTTGGCCCGTGGCTGGACCAGCGGAACGCGTACAGCAAGCGGATTGGAGGCTGCATGCAGCAGACCATTCAAGGCCATCGCGCCAAAGCCGGCGCTGGTTTGGCGCAGCCAGGCGCGGCGGGTGGTGGTGAAGGATGAGTGGCTCATAGGGATCAAAAGCGGAGAAGAAACTCGTTCGTGCCGAAAAGGGCCCGAGCCAACTCAGTCCAAGCCTTGGTTTCTCCAGCGGCGTGGGAGGCCTGCAAAAAGGCGAGTGCCTCCTCACGCTCGTCGGCTGTGACTGGGCGATTCAAGACACGAAGCCAGAGCCGTGCGATGCGGGCTCCGTCGTCTTCTTGGATCGTGAGCAGGGTCTTTGCGAGATCCTCGCCGCGCTCTCGGATCAGATTGGCATTGAGCAAATACAGCGACTGCGTGGGAACGGTGGTCTCACTGCGCTTGCTGGTGAGCTGCGCGGGCTGCGGAAAGTCGAACACGTCGCGGAGTCGCGCTGTTCCTGGCTGCGTGCCGGTGCGCACCACGGGCAGATACAGCGTGCGCTCCAGCGCTTGGGACTCGCGCTCTTTTTTGAGGCTGAACTGTGGGTGAACGTCCTGCTTCTCCTTGAGCGGCAGGCCGGTGATGTTCTCCGGGAACTCGAGCGGCAGGCCCGGACCTCCAGCCGGGGCAACAAGCCGACCGCTCGCGACCAGCATCGCATCGCGGATGGACTCGGCATCGAGCCGCTGGCGGTTCATGCGGGTGAGCTGCTTGTTTTCGGGATCCTCTGATCGCGGACCACCACTGGCGAGACGGTAAGTGCGGCTGAGGGCAAGCACACGGATCAACTTCTTCTGGGACCAGCCTTCCTTCATGAAGCGATGGGCCAGGTGATCAAGCAACTCGGGATGGCTCGGGGTGTCACCCCGCGTGCCAAAATAATCCACGCTGCGCACCAGTCCTTCTCCAAAAAGCTTCTGCCAGAGACGGTTCACCGCCACACGGGCTGTGAGCGGGTTGCGCGCATCGGCGATCCAGTCGGCGAGTTGCAGGCGGCCGCTCTGCCCGACGGGGATCTTCGGTTGCGGTTCCCACATCGCCACACGCACAAGACCGCGCGGCATGGTATCTCCCAGCGCATACGGATTGCCACGGATGGTCAGGCGCATGTCCGCGGGCTCTGGGACATCCTCCACCGCGATGGCCTGTGGTTTGCCCGGATGAAAATACTCACCATGGGCGATGCGGAGTTCGAGCGCGGTGATTTCCTTCTTCAACTCCTCGAGGCGCTTTTTACCTGCCTCATCCGGTTTGTCGCCGAGCGCCTTCGAGTCGGTCTCAATCGTTTGCTTTTCCTGTCGCCAGTGCGCCAGCTTTTGCTCGTGCGAACGGGCGATTTCCCGGTCCTCCTCCAACTCCGGCAGAGCCACGCGCTGGATGTTGCTCCAGATGCCGTGGCGCGTTTTGAAAGTGGTCTTTGTGCTGCGGAACATACCCGCCAGCGCATAGTAATCCTGCTGGCCGATGGCGTCGAACTTGTGGTCGTGGCAACGCACGCAGCCCAGCGTCATGCCAAGAAAGGCCGTGCCCACCTTGCTCACCTGGCTGTCGACGAAGTCATGCTCCATCTTGAGCTTGTCGATGGCGTTGATGTCCACGTCGCCCAGCAAGATGAAACCGGTGGCGATGAGGTTCTCGCGGCGCTCCTCCGGCGAGGTGGCAGGCAGCATGTCACCCGCGAGTTGCTCACGGATAAAGCGGTCGAAGGGTTTGTTCCGGCGGAAGGATTCCACAAGGTAGTCGCGATACCTCCACGCGTGCTCGGCAAACACTTTGCCCTCCGTGCCGATCTGCTCGGCATAGCCCACAAGGTCCAGCCAATGCCGTGCCCAGCGCTCTCCGTAGGCCTTGGATGCCAACAGACGGTCCACCACACGCTCGTGCGCCTTTGGGGAGTGGTCCGCCACAAATTCGGCGATCTCCGCCTCCGTCGGGGGCAGGCCTGTGAGGTCAAAGGTCACGCGCCGCAGCCAGGCATGCGACCCGGCCTCCGGTCCTGGCTGGAGACCCGCCGCCTCCTGCTTTGCGAGAATGAAGGAGTCGACCTCATTCAGTGGCCATCCTTGGTCCCGCACGGCGGGTGGTGCGGCATCCCGCACCGGTTGATAGGACCAATGCTTCCGGCCTTCCTCCACATCCACGCCGTTTTTCTTCACCCCTTTTCCTTCCGCGACCGTTTCGCGGGGATCGGGCGCACCGCGCTTCACCCATTCTTCCAGCACGGCGATTTCGCTCTGCGAAAGCTTCGCCTTCGGCGGCATCTCCATGTCCGGGTTCGTGTAGCGCACCGCCTCGATGAGGCGGCTTTTTTCCGGCGCCCCCGGCATCATCGTGGGACCGCTGTCACCACCCGCCTGCCAGCCAGAGCGGGAGTCCAGCACCAGCCCACCCTTAATCTTCTCCGCGTGCGAATGGCATTCGAAGCATCGCTGCTGCAAAATGGGTTCCACGCGCTGGCGGAAAAAGGCATCTCCCTCCGAGGCAGAGGCAGCGAGTGGGAGAAAAAGCAGGGTGAAGAAAGGGGGGACGCAGAAGCGCATCGCCTCAATCCTAACGTTCGGCAGGACTCCCTCAATCTATAACTGTTGCATATTGAGAGCATTTTCCTAACTTTCATTGTTATGGGAACAATGAAAATAAAGCCGCGACCCTCTCCCGGAGCGGAGCGCCGTTATTTCAAGGAAGTGCGCTTCCGTCAGATCCGGGCGTTGTTCGAGGTTTCCCGGCGTGGCAGTTTCGCCGCAGCAGCACGGGTGCTAGGCATGGCCCCCCCCTCCATCTGGCGTCAGGTGCGGGCATTGGAAGACGATTATGGGGTGCGGTTCGTCGCAGCCAAGGGGCGCTCCGTGCGACTCACCGAGGAGGGCGAGAGGCTGATCCGACTTGCGGCACCGTTGGTCGAGGGGTTCGACTCCTTGCGGAAGGTGTTCCTCGACCTGCAGTCCGGGGCGGAGCGGGTGCTGCGACTGGCCGCGTCGGCCTCGGTGCTCAATAGTCCACTGCGGCATGTGATTGCAGCATACCGGATTTCCCAGCCTGCGGTGAAGCTGACGTTGATTGACGCCCCGTCACGGGTGGCGTGGGGCATGGTGGAGTCCGATTCGGCGGATCTGGCGATCGTGGGCGCGCCGTCCGGCGTAGTCCTGCCGCCGCGGCTTTCGGTAGTGCCGTTCGCAAGCCACCCTTTCGAGGTGATTTTTCCAAAGGGACATCCCCTCGGGAAGGTAAAGAAAATCGGCCTGAGCGACATCCTCGCTCATCCACTGATCCTGGCGGGTGAGGATTCGAGCTCGCGGCTGCAATTTGACCACGTTGTGAAAGAGGCGGGCCTGACTTCGCTGGTAAACATCGTGATGACCGCGGGCAACGTGCCTTCGATCCTCAACTACGTCGGTTTAGCGATGGGCGTGGCGATTCTCACTCGGTCCGCGATCGAGTCGATGTCGTTTTCGGACGGCAAGACAGCCGGACTGGCCCACCGGGACGTCTCGGCCGTCCTCGGCTACGACAATCTCGTGCTCGTCCATCCAAAGGGTAGGCATGAGTTGGAGCACATTCGCGTATTCCGTGAAATGGCCGCTGCCTCGCTCAAGGCCTGCGGTTGATCCGCGCGTCCTGCCTGCCGAAAGGAGGGCCGCGCAGTCCATCGGTTACACTGCAACCGGGGGAGCTCCCGGAGTTCGCTGGAAAAGTTAATGAGAAAACGCTTTTTAAGTACGTACTCGGGGACCTGGTTTACGGGTGGCGTCTGGGAATGGAGCGACACATGCTCCACGCTAGGTAGTTGGGTTTCACCCATCCCAAATCAGGCAAGCGGCTGGAGTTTACCAGTCCTCTCCCCGCTGATTTTCGGAAGTTGGGAATCGCTCTAACCGCACCCTTGCCGGACTGGCGGCGGCCCTACGGTCAGTCCGCGTGCTTAGTTTGCAGCCTGCGTGGGGAGGCGAGCGCTGTGTTCGAATGAGATTTTTCGAGAAAAGCAAAAAGAGAAAGCCCGCCGGCGCAGTTGAGCCGACGGGCCTTTGTCTATCCCAGTGGAATGGAAGAGGGGCTTAGTTTGCGCGGATGAAACCTACCTGCTCCGCAATTTTCTGACCCTCAGGGCTCAGGGTGAAGTCGATGAGGGACTTGCTTTTATCGGAGGGCTTGCTGTTGGTGTAGTAAAAGCACTGACGGCCGTAGGCGTAGTTGTTGCCTTTGACCGCGGTAGAACTCGGGGAACGACCATCGATGCTCAGTGCTTTGATCCCGGGTGCCTTCACGTAGGCCACGCCCACGTAGCCGATCCCGTTTGGATTCTTTGCCACCTCGGACGTAATTTGTTCGTTACCAGCTAACTTCTGGCTGGTGTGCGCGTAGTCGCGCTTGCTCATGGCCATGTCCTTGAAATCCGAGTAGGTGCCTGACGATGTGTTCCGCGTATAGATGGAAATGCTCCCCGGCTTGGGACGCTTTGCGTTGGCCACGTCCACAATCGCCGACCAGTCGCTGACGTCCCCGGTGAAAATCTTTTCCACCTGTTCCTTGCTGAGTGACTTGATCGGGTTGGATTCGTTCACGATTACAACGATGGCGTCGTAGCAAACCGTGGTCGGTTTGAGTGTGACGCCCTTGGCTGCTGCGGCCGAATCCTCCGTGGCCTTGGCTCGGCGACTGGACATCCCAATATCGCAGGCGGCATCGATGACCGCAGCGATGCCTGTTGTGGAGCCCTCGGCGGCAATCGAGAACTGAGTGCCAGGGTGCGTTGCCTTGTAGGCTTCCGCCAGTTGTGGAACAAGCTTTGCGCCAGGGGTATCGGAGCCTTTGATCACCATTGTTTCTGCAGAAGCGAACGGTGCTCCGAGGAGGGAGGCGGCGGCGAAAAGTCGGGCGAAGGAATTCATCGGTTTTTTGGTCTGTTCTTGGTTTCTAAGTCTCTGAAGCGGGAAAACCAGTGGGCTACAATTTTAGGAAACCACTAGTATTCGTTCCATTAATTCGAATAATCCGTCTGGATTGTGATGAAGCCCAGTCGCTGGTGTGACAAATCGGCAAAAAGTGTCACCCTTAAAACGGGAATGGGGACAGGATCCCGCAGGAATTTCGGCGGACTTTGCATGAAAGTTGGTCGGCAAATAGGCTGCGGTTAGCCGATCAGCAAGCCCTCCGCCTGCGCGGGGAACTGCCCAAGCCATTTCCCGCCCAGCCAGCGGCGGAAAATAGACGTCAGCAAACACGCCCAGCGTTGTTCTTGCTCCCACCCCTCCGTGATGGCGCTAAAACTTTGTAAGGTCCTGCTGATATTTAAGATGAGCTTCTGTATCTCCCCCCTTTTTTCGTGTGGCAGACTCACTTTCAAGGTCCGGCGTCCTCCGGACTTGGTCATCCTTCCCACTCCCTCCAAAAGCGCAGCCCGACTCGTCGCCGCTTCCCCGTGATGCCCCCCGTCGAACATCCGCCCAGACAACATGCAACGGTTGCAGGTGAGCGCCACCGTGTTTGCCATGATCTGTGTCGGCGCCAGCAACTTGGTGGTAAAGTCCCCCCGGCCCCACTGGCTCTTGAGCTTGTCGGAGACGTTTTCAGCATCCGCTCTCTCTCGATACAACCGAGCTAACGCCCTTGCGGGATACGCCTTCGGATCAAAAGTCGTCACCAAAACTGCGATCTTCCCTGCGCACGGAGCCAGACTTTGCCCACAGTCGCCGGATTTGGGGAATACCGGCGAAATGTGGTCTTTGCGCCTCCTGCGTTGTGCGCCAACCGGGGCGAGGGCACGCCTTTCCCCGGATCAACAGCACCCGCCGCTCCTGACTCCAACCGCTCAAGCGCAGACTGGATTCGAGTGACTCTACTCCTCACCCGCATCCTCCCATCTTGCACCACCGCGCTGCATCCGGCTCACTAGGGAAAGGCTTCCGGAGTTCCCTGTCCCCACGCGGGTGCATGGCGTGTTCATCGGAGCGGTCAAAACGTGTGTGCGATAATTGATGTAGGACACAACACGCCTTCAAAACCATGACCGCCCTTTACACCTC
>JBIKSY010000458.1:0-2548 GCA_044348365.1 Chthoniobacteraceae bacterium | reverse complement strand
CATTTACAGATATATACAGTAGTACAAAGAGGTGCGACTCGAAGTGTGGGTTCGAGTCCCACCACCGGTACCACTGCTGATAATCAACGGGTTGCGACTAAACTCGGGCAACTTTAAGGCAAAGTTCTAACACAAAGTTCTAACTCGTCCGCCAGTGTTTTAGTCGTGCGCAGGTGCCATTCTACTACCCTCGCTCTCGCCGGTAATCGAACAGTAAAACCCGGCTAGTCGGCACCCGTGACCAATATGAAGTCCCTTCTCAAACGCCCCTTTAGGCTACCTCATAGAGTGAAGTGTCCTTTTGATTTCGCCGCCGCGATCGGCCTCCACTACCATCAAGAATAAAGTGTGGACGAGTACCCATGCCGGATGGATTTCTCTAGAGCCGAAGCCCGATAGGTGCCTTCGAAAGGCAGGGCGATTTCAATAAGTTTTTCGGAGAGCGGGGCCGGGACATTAGGGGAGAAAGATATCGGGATCGGTGGAATGCTTTTCCACGAAGACGAGTAGGTCTTGCTCGGAAATGCCCAAGGGCATCAGGATGCGGGCGGCATCTGTAACTCTCTGTAAGGCCACAGCTCTGGCATGCACCGTGGAAAGGCCTGACTGTTCGACTTGCAAAGGGGTCAATCCCGAAAGGGCCTGCAAAATGTAATCCTTTTCGGCATTGACTGGAAGATCAACAGCCTTGGAACCAACCGGTTGGGGGTGGCAAGAGAGCCGGATGCTTGCAATCCCCAAGTGAGTGCCATCCTCCAGCACAAAACGCAAAGGATCTTCTGCGGGCATGACAGTCCCGAGCTTAAGAAGCATGATCCCCAGCACTCGAATTTGCAAATCGCACTCGCCCGTGGCGGGTACCGCAACGGAGCCTCCTCCCAACTCAATCAGCATGCGCTTTCCGTCAAAGCTCAAAATGGCCTGCTCTCCGCGCCGCTGCGTGGCAGTCTTATTAAGCAACGTCAAAGCCTCGACCAGTGGTGACCGTGGGATGGACAGGCTTACGGTTGGGAGAGTCATAGGGCAGTTCTAAGAAAGCCTGCGCGCGGACGGTGAAACAGGAGGAGGGAGACGCCTGGATGAGTCACGTCAGAGTTGAAAACGTTTACGTGCTTCTATTTCTTTCGATTCTCTCGGTTTAGCTGCCCTTCTAATCCCCCAGCGCCTTCAGAAGCGCATCCCGGGCGTCGCCGTAGTACACGATGGTCACCTTGGTTGCCAGGGGGGGCTATGAGGTACTGGAATGTAGAGGTGTGGGCACGTGTTAATTGCGGGTAGCTTGTTGGTTTGCGAGCATTCAAATGGAGCTTATTATCCTTATTAAATCGTTGTTGTTAGCAGGATTCGGTTGCAGTCATTGTTAATTAGGCTCTTCGCTTCAGAGAGTCTGTCCAACAAGACTTGTGGATTTGAGCGACTGGCCTCTCCACGTTTGAGCTTGTTCAAAAGTCCATTGCCCCAAGTTCGATATTCCAAAAGGCATTCCTCGTACGACCTTTGAGCGGATTTGCGAACATGATCTCCCAGGCGAAATCTTTCCAAACGATAAGCCGCCTGACTCTCAACCAAAACAGCCTTTGGAACAAAGTCCAAACTGGCGTGAAAAAAGTCCAGGGCCATTCCACGATCTTCGTCGGGGAGATGGTCAAAAAGATGACAGAGATTTCCAAGGAATGCCATGGTTTCATGTCGTTGTCCGGAAAGCCTTGATAAAGATTGTCCGACGAGGTCGCGGTTTTCTTCCACCAGTTCTGCAGTTGATATCAACTCGCGGGTCGCCTCAACTGCCGCAAAATAGGTGGCGGCTTTTTCAGCATAAAAAATTAAATTCTGACCATGCAACCGGGCATCCAAACGCTGAATCTTGGAATCCAGTTCGCGGAGTTTTGAGGCAAGGTAAGCGGTGCACAGAACAACGGACCCAACGGTAACGGCCGTGGAAATTGCGACCGTCATTTGAACGGCGCCTGCTAGCGCCTGCCCCTGCTGGGCAACCTGGGCGAGGTCCTGGATGGAATCAATTTGCACAGGCTTGAACGGCATGTGCTTCATGATTTCGTAGTTCTCCGTAGAGCGCGCAACGCCGTTGAAAATTCCTGCTCTGCCTGAGTTTAGAGCTTTGACTATCTCCTCTGGAACCTCATTCCAATCGATCGTAAAAATTTCGCTTGGTTTCATAATATATTTTTGCTCATTACGACTCTGCGAATGTAGCCGGTTTGAATAATTGCTGGAATAGTCACACGAAAAGCGGTATCACCCAAAAAAATCCCGTTGATTTTTGATTGGTGTTCTTGGGCGAAAAGGATTATTTTTTCCATAAAGCAAAGGCCAATTTCAAAAGATAATGGGTTTTCGGAAAAAGCATTTTCCTTGAAGGCCTGAGGTAGGCCGTTATTCGATGCTGATGCTTTCCATCTTTGCCGAATATTAAAAATATCAAATGCATCCTCTAGGCATTGAGCTTGCTCCAAGCAGTGGATCAGTACACTTGCCTCCGAGTAAGTTAGACTTTTTTCTTTTTCGTTTATTTCGAGACTTTTGCAGG
>JBIKSY010000170.1:0-8537 GCA_044348365.1 Chthoniobacteraceae bacterium | reverse complement strand
GGCGGTGACACTCAAGGCCATGGCGCGCGACCGCGAAAAGCGTTACGCGAGCGTGGAGTTGTTTGCGGAGGACATCGAGTCCTACCAGAACGGGTTTGCCACCAGCGCGGAATCAGCCGGGCTGTTGAGGCGGGCGCGGCTCTGGGTGGCGAGAAACCGGGCGATCGCGGCCTCGGCAGCGGTGTTGTTGGTGTTGTTGGGCAAGGTGGTGGTGGACGGGCAGCGAGCGGCACTGGCGATCCGGCGGCTGTCGGCGAGTGCGCCTGTGTTTGCTGGGAGGGCGCAGGAATTGTTGAAGGACGGGGATTTCAGCGGAGCGTTGGAGGCGGCCGAAAACGCCGTGGATCTCGAGCCGGGGAACGCGTCCAACCACGTGGTGCGCGGGAACGCTTTGCAGGTGCTGATGCGATTGGAAGAATCCAAAAAAGCCTACGAGCGCGCGTTGGCCATGGGGGGAGCTGAGGGAGCGCAGGAAGGCGGGCAACTCACGGAAGCGGTGCTCGCGGCTGTTGCAAAGGAAGGGGAGGCGAAGGCTAAACTGACGCTTTACGAGGGGCTGAGCGCCTCCGGGCGCCAAATGGAGGCGATGGCGTTTGGCAAGGGGTTGGGCGATTTCTGGAAGCAGCGAAAACAGGATTTGTCGGTGATCCCAGAGCTGGTGAAGCGCCTGGAAGCAAAGATGCTGCCGGTGCCGGGAACCGAAGTGCTGCTGAGCAAGACGGAGTTTACGGTGGGAGAATGGAAGCTGTACCAGAAGGCGGAAGGTCTTCCTGACTGGCAGCAACCTGCGAAGGATTGGGAACAGACCGACGAGCATCCGGTGGTGAAGGTGAGCTGGAACCAGGCGGTGAAACTGTGCGAGTGGTTGAGCAAGGTGACGGGGAAGGAGTGGCGGTTGCCAACCAATGCGGAATGGGAGGCGGCAGTGGGCACGTCCACCTATCCATGGGGGGAGTACTTTCCGCCGAAGTGGGATGACGGAAACTATAATTTTCTGGCGGACGGCAAGTCCGATCCGAAGCAAGTCGGGAGGGACGGGATTTTGGGCACAGCCCCTGTGGGATCTTTCAAGGCGAATGCCCTTGGGTTTTACGATCTTGGCGGGAATGTAGATGAATGGGTGCTGGACGGATTTGATGCGAAGGATCCGAAATCGGTCCGAGTGTTGCGCGGGGGGAGCTGGTACGGCCACGCGAACTACGCGCGGAGCGCGCTCCGCATCAACTTCACCCCGTCGGGCGCGTTCAACTACTCCGGCTTCCGCTTGGCCCGAGGGCGTCTCTAGTCCAGCAAGGAGAACAGCCGTTGGCGGCGGAGCCGGCACCGCCCGGAGGGCGGAGGCTGTGGGGCGTGTGAACGGAGTGGCCTATCTGGAAAGCAGGTCCATCCGGACACTCGTCGCCGCGGTTCACGTGAAGTACACGTTGCTGGTTCGGAAGAATGCCCCTTGCGGCGCGTGCGTCCGGAGCCTTGGTTCTGCTCACAATTCCAACAATTTCAACATTTTGCGGAGGGCGGTGTAACAGCGTTTCTGTAAATTGATCCCCGGGGAACTGCGTAGCGGAGGACGAGCAAGAGTGAGTCCTCGGAGTTTCCGATGAGAGTGACGAGTTGCGCTCTGTGGTGTGTAAGGGCGACAAGGTCTCCGTCCAAGTTTGGGAAAAAAGGGATGGTCAGTTGAAGGTTGAGTTGGGGGCCTTTGCCCCGGTCCACCTCGGTTTTGTGCGCCCTACGATTGGTTCCGCTTCCCAGAAGAAGTGGCACACCGGCCTCTACGGCGTCGCAGTTGGGGCGGAGGCGCGCACTTTGAAGAAGGCGCGGGCGGGCTCCAGTCGGATGTGCTCCAGACGGTTGAGAAGCACCGTCTCCTTTTTGAGCAGGGGCAACAGCCTGAGCAGAGGTGCCTGCAGGGGCTTCGTCCAGGAGGGACCGAACTTGACCCGCCCAAGGCTTCCATAGTCAGCGTGAAGTTGCAGGCGGCCTCCTTGGACCTGGACGCTATAGTGCAGCCGCACATGCCATTCCCTTCCGCGCCATTGATAGACGGCAAGCACCTGGCACCCGCCGGGCTCCAAGCGGAGCGTCAGGCGCTGGAAGGAGACTCCCGGGGCGCTTTTCCGGGCTGGGGGTAACAACTGCGAGAGGTGGACGTTGATTTCATCCAGGCTACATTCGAATTCCGAGGCCTTTGGGGTGGCGAGGAGGCCCGCGATGAACGGAGCCAGAGCCCGGGGCCTCACCGTGGCCGGCGGAGCGGATTCCTCATTTGGAACGCGGGAAAGCTGGACCAGAAGGGCGAGCAACGGGGCCAGAAGAAACGCCCCGATCAAGGCGTACTGCAGGCTCCTGTTCCAGAAACCCCTCTTCTGCGGAACGCCCTTTGACGGTGCACGGGGGGCCATGAAAGCCTCCTAAGCTTCGGATTTCTTCCCCTTTTTGGCGGGGGCCGGGGCGGCACTGCCCGCTGCGGGGGCCGCAGGAGCCGGAGTGGCGGCTGCGGCAGCCGGGGCCGTGTCGCTCTTGGCTGCCGTCTTGTAGCTGTCCGACCGGTAGTCGGTTATGTAAAAACCTGAGCCCTTGAAGATCAGTCCTGCACCGGTGCCGATCTGGCGGACCACCTTGCCCTTGCCCCAAGGCTTTTTGCAGCAGGCCTCCTTGGGGCAAACCTTCAGCGCGTCGTCCTTCATCGACTGAAAGAACTCAAAGGTCTTGTTACACTTCTCGCAGTGATAGTCGTAGTTGGGCATATTCCTTAAACGGGTCGGTCAATGTACCATACGCCGCCCGCCGCACAAGGCTGGGGAGTGGCGCCAACCGCTCCTTCCTCCCGGGGGCTCCTTCCGGCCGTGCCCGCCCTACTGAGGCGCCAGCTCCGAGGCCACCTTCTGGAACTCCCCCCGGATCTCGGAGCCGTCTCCGTTGGGCATCCCCGCACGCTGGATGAGGAGCACGTAGGCGAGCCCCTTGACGGGGTCGCCCCAGCTATGCGTGGCATAGGCCCCACCGTGCCCGAAAGTCCCCTTCGAAAGCGCCGCAGTCGACCCCTGGGGTTCGCGCACGACCTGGAAGCCTAAACCCCAGCTCATTCCTTCGACAAAACCGGTCTTGATCTCCCCGCTTTGCGTGGTGGTCATCAGTTCCACCGTCTCGGGTCTGAGCAGTTGTTTTCCCTCGAGCGAACCACCGTTGAGCATCATGCGGTAAAACTGCGCGATGTCCTTCGCGTTTGAATACAACCCGCCGGCCGGATACGGCGTGCGGCGCCGGTCCGGAAGGCGGCCCTCGGTGAAGTACACGGTGGTCTCCTCCAGTTTGCCCGTGTCCTTGTTGAGTTTGTAGCTTTTGGCGGTCTGTTTGAGTTGCTCCTCCGTGGGCCAGAAGGTCGTGTTCCGCATCTGCAGCGGGTCGAATACGCGTTCCTGGATGAACGTCGCAAAATCCTTGCCGCTTACCACCTCCACAAGCCGCCCCAGTGTGTTGATCCCGGGATTGGAGTAGCTCCACTGGGAGCCCGGCTCAAACTGGAGTGGTTCCCTCGCGTAGCCCATCGTCAACTCTCCGAGGGTGGAGGCGGGCCTCGGGGGCTTCACGTCGCCCAACCCCGCGGTGTGGGTGAGCAGGTCGCGGACGGTGATCGGCCTCTTCGGGCGGACCAACACCAGTTTCCTCGCCTCCTTTTTTTCCACCATCCACTGGTTTTTGAACTCGGGCAGGTACTTCTCCACAGGTTCGTCGATGGAGAGTTTGCCTTCTTCCTGCAGCATCAGCACGCAGACGGCCGTCATCGGCTTGGTCATGGAGGCGATCCAAAACAGGTCGTCCCTCTGCATGTCGCGGCCTGTGGCGAGGTCGCTTTTTCCCACCGCCTCCCAGTGCGCGATTCCCGACTTGGTGGCCACCAGCGTCACCGCTCCAGAAACGGTCCCGTTGTCCACAAACCGCTGGATCTGGTCGGACACGGCGTCCGCCCAGACCGGCAGGGGGCACAACGAAACAAGGGCGACCAAAACTGCGAGCGAGGATCGGAGGGGAGACATAAGGGTGGGGGGGGTGAATTTAAGTAAAAGGATGCCCTACTCTGTGGAGGGCGGCAATCCCCGGGTGGACCTCAGGAGGAATCCGCTTGTGCCTCCTGAAAGGCCCCTGATCTGAAATGCCGTCGGGTCGCCCGGTTTCCGGTCAAAAGTAAAAACAAGCCAAGACCGGGGCGGTTGGAGCAAGCCGGGGTGGAGTGAAAGGAGATCGGCCGTCCCTTTTTTTCAAAGCCATGAGATTTTGATTTATGTCATCCAATATTCATAAAAGTTATCCAGATGAATGTTTGGACGCTGACGCTCCGCGAAGCGCCGGGACGCAGCCGGGCTCTCGAGCTCGGCGAGGGAAGCTTTTTGGTGGGCAGCGAGGAATCCGCGGATCTGTGCGTGCGCAGTCCGGGTGTGGCGCCGCGGCATTTGCGGTTGCGGCTGGGGGCCGGCATGGCGGAGGTCGAGTTGCTGGCGGGGGCCATCGGCGCGCTTGTAAACGGAAGTGTTCTGGAGGGCCGCCGGGAGTGTGCTTCGCCGGTTCGCGTGGAATTGGGCGGGGCTTGTCTTGAAATGGAGGTGCTCGGTTTTGACGAGAGCGGCGTGACCCAGGTGATCCGGCATTCCCATGTGGTTGGGGGCGCGGGGGCGTTGAGATGGGGAGGGCAGGCCGCGGAGCAAACGCTGCGCATCCGTTTGCCTGAGCAGTCGGGGGAGGCCGCCGGCCAGACGCTGGTGGTTGAAATTCTGACGGGTGCCAGGGCTGTGCTTCCCGCCGGTGGTGCAGCGGAGGCGGTGGCGGGAACGGGCTCGGAGACGTTGGTCCTCAACCTGAAGCAGGAGGAGGAAGAGGCCGGCGGCCATGCGGTGGCGCAGGCCGGGTACCGGCTGGAGGCGGAGATCGCGCGCGGAGGCATGGGGCGCATTTTTGACGCGCACGATTCCACGCTGCAGCGGCGTGTGGCCGTCAAGGTCAGCGCCGTGGCGGGAACCGCAGGAGACGAGCAGTTTCGGCTGGAGGCGGAGGTGCTTGCCCGACTGGCGCACCCGAACATTGTGCCCGTGCACGCTTTCGGAGCGACTGAAACGGGGCGGCCTTTTTACGCGATGAAGCTGGTGGCGGGAAAGACCCTGAAGACGATTTTGCGCGAGCTGGCGGTGTGCGACCCGGCGGCGGTGGGGCACTACACCCGCGAGCGACTGCTCAGCGTGCTTTGCAAGGTGTGCGATGCGGTCGGCTTTGCCCATGCGGAGGGTTTTTTACATCGGGACCTCAAGCCGGAAAACGTGATGGTGGGGGAGTTTGGCGAGGTGTTGGTCATGGACTGGGGTCTGGCGCGTCGTGTGCCGGGGCGTGGAGCAACCGGGGCGATTCCGGAGGCGGCGGCCGCCGTGCAGTATGTCGAGGGGACGCCCCAGTACATGTCGCCCGAGCAGGCCGCGGGGCTGGCGCTGGACGAGCGTTCCGACATCTACGCACTGGGCGGGATTTTGTACTCGATTTTGACGCTGCGTCCGCCGGTGGAGGGGCGGTCGGTGGCGGAGGTGCTCGAAAAGGTAAAACGCTGCGAGTTGAGTGCAATAACCACCAGGCGGGTGGCGACCGATGTGAAGGGAGCCCCCGTTTTGGAACGCGGGCGGGTGCCGGAGGCTTTGCGCGCGATCACCTTTAAGGCGATGGCGTGCGAGCCGCGCGGGAGGTACGCGCGGGTGGCGGATTTGGTGGCGGACGTCGAGGCGTACCAGGCCGGGTTTGCCACCAGCGCGGAGGAGGCGGGTTTGGGAAGGCAGTTGCTGTTGTTGTTGCGGCGTAACCGGGTTGCTTCGGCGCTGCTGGGGGCGCTGCTACTGAGCGGGATCTGGTTTACGGCGCGGCTGGCCCGCAGCGAACGGCTGGCCCGGTTTCACGCCCGCGAGGCGCAGGACAACGCGCTCAAAGCGAGCCGCAGCGCGGAGGAGGCGCGCGAAAGTGCGCGGGTTGCCAGGGCCAACGAGCAAAGGGCGGAGGCCGAGACGCAAAAGGAGCGGCGTACGGCCGCGCAGGCGCAGATCGCGCTGGCGGAGGCGGCGGAAAGCGATGCAAACGGGGAGGAAATGCAGCGAGTGCTCGCCCTGGTGCCCCCGGACCTACGCGGTCAGGAGTGGCGCTACCTCAATCAGCGGGCCGAGAGTTCGGACCTGACCATCGAGGCGAAGGGCGGCTTCCAGTGGGTGGCTTGGGCGGCGCATCCGCTCAAACCAGGCGTTCTGGTGGCGTTGCAGGCGGACGGTTGGATCCGCAGCGTGAACCTTGCCACCGGCGAGCAGGAGGACCTGATCCCCGCCGGCAGCCCCGGCGGGACGTTCGAGAACACGCTGGCGGTGTCGGGAGACGCCCGGCGTGTGGCGGTGGTTTCCAGAAAAGGGGTGCAGAATCCCCCGGGGGTCCTTATGAGCCTGGAGGTGTACGAGCTGGCCACGGGAAAGCGCCTGTGGAAGGGGGAAGAGGTGCCAGAAAAGGGGGCCTGGGGAGTGTTGCTCAACCAGGACGGTTCACTTCTGTTAAACACCCGCTCGAGCGCGGCCAGTGCCTTGGAAATGACCGATGTCGCCACCGGAAAGACCCTCTGGACTCGTCCTGCCGAATTACCGCATGAGCGGATGGCTGCCGTGTTTACGGATCCGGGGACGGTGCAGGTGTACTCTGTAAAAGACGGGACGGTGCGTCTTGCTGCGAGGACCGGGAGCGAGCTGGCGCCGCCTTCGCCACTCCCCCTGCTTCAGTCGCCCTTCCACGAATCGCAGTGGGTGGTTTCGGACCGGGGCCGGTTTCTGGCCTTTGCTCAGCACGACGGGTGCAACTTTTCACTGGATGGGGGCGCGCACATGCTCTCCCTCCGATTGAGCAGTTCACAACTCCGGCTTGCAAGTGTTGACCAAGGGAAAACACTGGCGGCTTTGTCGCTCAAGTCCGACCAGAGCAGGGTTCTGCAGTTTTGGACAACGGCAAACGCCTCGCTCAAACGGACGATTCCGGTGAGCGTGGTTTCCAACGGAGGGGGCGGGTGGACGGATTGGGGTCTTTTCGTCCATCCCGACTCGGGGCATCTGGCGGTGATTCGGTGGAATCTGATGAAGGTGTGGAAACCTTTGGGCGGCGTGCAAACCCCTGAAAAACTACGCTGGGAAGCTCCGGTGGGTTTTGTGGGAAGCAGTTCCCAACTCCTCAGCTGGCCCCAGACAAAGCAGATCGACACGGACCGGAGCCAGCACTGGATGCGCATCACCGATGTGCGTGGAGGCCCCGGCGTGGCGAGCGGTTCCGTGGTGACCGTTGGAGACCCGATTGTGGAACAGGTGAGCCTCAGCCGGAACGGAGAGCGGTTGGCCATGCACACTTGGGCAAGCTCAGGCGGCCCGAGTTTGCAGGTATTCCGCCGCGCCCCGGGCGGAGGATTTGAACGCATGCATTCGGGGCCGCTTGTGGATAGACCCTGGCCCTTGCAGCTCGCGCTCAATCCAAAGGGCACCCTTCTTTGGACTGGGGGCGGCGTGTTGTACGCAGCGAACGGGCAGGTGCTCTCCACGGTGAAACGCCGGCTCATTAAAACGGTCCACCTTGCCAGGTGTCCGCCCGTCTGGCTGGACGACTCCACCCTTGTGGAGGCGGCGTTTTTCGACACTGAAGAGGCGGTGAAGCACTACGGGTTCCGTGGCAGAGCCCTGGTGGTTTGGAAGGTCGAACAGCAGGAAGCCGCGTTGGTTGTTCCTGCGCCCGATGTCTCGTTTCTCGCGCTGTCTCCGGACGGCACCAAGCTTGCCGAGGGTGGGCGCGACATGCGGGTGCGCATCCGGGATGCCCGGACGCTGCAGGTCGAGCAGAGCCTGCGCGTGCACGACGCGTTGGTGACCGGGGTCGAATGGCATCCCACGCGGCCCCTCCTCGCGACCTGTTCGGAGGATTGTTCCGTGAAGGTCTGGGACCTGTCTTCTGAAAGCCTCGTGGAACGCTACGGCTTCTATGATAGGCCCATGGAAAAGGTGTTGTGGAGTCCGGACGGTCTGGAACTTTGCGCCGCCTTCAAACGCGGTGCCTCGCTGGTGTACCGGCCGAAGGCGCTGCAACCTGCGGCCAGCGGCCAAACGCAGCCCTCCCCCGCCCCGGCAGTCGGGAAGTGAGGGGCCGGACATTTGCCGGCGCGGCCCATACCACCTTTCTTAATTTTCTGGATGTTTAGCGATGAGAATCCCGTGGATTAATCACGCAGAATTCTTCGGGAAACCGGCGGGGGCTTCCGCCAAATCTGATGCCCCAAGCAAGGGGCAATTCACTTGCAGCCGATGGCAACGCCATGGGAAGATGATTCGAGACAAAGCGTTCCATGTAAGGGCACTCTAACCTGCCCGGTCCATTCCAAATGGCGGCGTCCTCTTGGGGCGCCCCTTCAGGGCTTAATGTTTTATAACGGAGCAAACCCACGGCGTTGCCATGGGCTGCGAGTGGCCTGCCCCTTCGGGGCAAAAAACTCCGGTTAT
>JBIKSY010000169.1:0-8550 GCA_044348365.1 Chthoniobacteraceae bacterium | reverse complement strand
CCACGGTTAGCGAGGTCAACTTGCTCGAATCCTGGGCCAATGCAACAGTCGCAGACAGGGTGGCCAGGGTGAGGAGAAGACGGAGTCCCTCCAGACAGCGTGCCGGGCAGTTCATATCTGGACGATTCATTTTCGGGTGATGAGTTCGCTCTCGCAGCAGAGCAGTACCAGATCGCGCAGCCGATAGCCGGCGGCGGCGGCCCGCTCGACGATACCGCGGATGGCAGGACGGTCGGCGGCGCCCAGCTCACGCCCCAGCGCGTGGGTAAGGAGCTTCTCCACAAGACAACGGGCAAACTGCGGCTGGCGCTCCACCAACGCTTTCTTGAAGCCGACAACGTCTTTGAACTCGTGTCCGTTGAACTCGCCACTTGGATCAACCGGCAGCGCCTTGTCGTTGACCAAATTGTAGTGCCCTCGCCACCGGCCGATCGCGTCGAAGCTCTCCAACGCAAAACCGGGAGGATCAATCTGCCGGTGGCAGCCGGCACACGCCGCGTTCTCCCGATGTTTTTCGAGACGCTGACGCAGCGTCGTCGTGCCGCGGATGTCCGGCTCGACCACGGGCACATTCGGCGGCGGAGGCGACGGCGGCGCTCCAAGGATGTTTTCCAACAGCCAGATGCCGCGGATGACCGGAGAAGTGTCCACGCCATTGGCGCTGAGTGTGAGAATGCTCGCCTGGCCAAGCAGCCCGCCGCGGCGCTTGTCGGTGAGCTTGACTTGAACAAAACCCTGCGACGGCGAATGACCCGCGCCGTCCGGCCGGAGGTCGTCCGGGTTGAGGCCTGCCACCGGCCTGCCTAGGTCCTCCTCTACGGTCTGCCACGCAATCCCATACAGCTTCGCAAGGCTCCGGTTTACGAAGGTGTAGTCGGAGTCGAGCAGGTCGGCAATCGGACCGTTGGTTTGCAGGAGCCGCTTGAAGAAGAGCCGCGTTTCGGTGCGCATCGCCGGCTCGAGATTGTCGTCGTAATAGGTGCTGAAGCCGCCGCCTTGGGGCTTCATTGACCCGAGCTTCCGCATCGCCAGCCAACCATCGAGAAACTCGCTCACGAAAGTGTCGGAACGTGCATCGCCAAGCATCCGCTCCACTTCCTTCCGCCGTGCCTCGGGCCTTGCGAGGTTACCGGCCGCGGCGCTGGACATGAGTTGGGCGTCCGGCAGCGAGGACCACAGGAAGTAAGAAAGCCGCGAGGCGATCTCGGGCCCGTCAAGCTGGGGCAGGCGCTCCTCGCGGTGGAGAAACTCCGGAGCACAAAGCACCGCCCTGATACCCTGAACGATGGCTGACTCCGCAGCCTGCTCCGGCGGTGCGCTCCCATCGGCGGCGGCCTTTTCCGCGGTCCGCACGAGCCTAAGGATCGGGTCCACTTCCGCGAGACTCACCGGTCGACGCCATGCCCGCTCGGCGAAAGCACGCAGCACCTCCCCCGCCCTGACCGGGGCATAGGGGGTGTTGCCAAAGATGACGCGATGACTCGCCGGCGGCCACTGCTCGTTGAGGGGCCCCTTCACCTCTGCCTTGTGCAGGCGGATCCGTGGCGTCTCGAAAAAAATCAGATGGCCCCAGTCACCCCCCAGATCCGCAGCCTCGTAGGCCGCGAGCTGCTTCTTGTCGAGCAGTGTGTATTTGTTGTCTTTAACGAAACCGGTGATGCGGTAGTTGCTGGCCGAGGGGCCGTTTGGAAATGAGAACTGTGGGAACTGTCCTGCCTCCAGCCATACGCGGCATTCCAACCAGGAGGGCACATCGTCGGGCACGTCCCAAAGCGCAACAGCGCGGACACCCGAGCCAACCACCTCGCCATAGGAACCGATGAGCGCATCACGGACAGCATCCTTATTCGCAGGGTCCACCCCGACGAGCGTGCTGAGTGTCAGCGCCAGCCGGTGCGGTTGGCTCGGATCAATGAGCGCAGTGCCGCCAAACATCTTCTTTGCGTCCATGTCCGCGTAACGAAACTTTGCCTCAGCCAGCACGCGGATGGAATACCAGCCCGCCACCGGCACGCCGTCGCGCAACTCCTCGAGCGGCACACTGCTGTCGCGGTACTCAAGCGTCTGGTAGGGCTGCGGTTCGCGGAGACGCTTCGCATACCACTCCCGCTCGGAATGCCGATGACCTCCCGCTATTTTCTCAAAAGGGGCCGAAAGCGACCAGGTGCGCGTTTCGGGCTGCGTTTCAAAATGGACCGCCCGATTGACCACATCCTTCGCCGCGGAGAGGTAAAGGCGCATCAGAAAGCTCGAAGTCACCAGCCTGCCTCCATCCGAGGCAAAACCATGCAAACGGTTGTCCTCGGGAAACTCACGCGTTGGATCACGTCGGCTCAAATCGAGATGGAGCAGGTCCTCGAGGGTGCGTCGGTATTCGGTGCGGTTGAGCCGACGCAGGACCGCGGTGTCGTGCGCTGGCCGGCTTTGGGCGTGGGAGGCGAGCGCTTCCTCCAGTTCCAATACGGCACGGTGGCGCTCCTCGGCGGTCGGCTGCTTTTTCTTTGGCGGCGGCATGGTGCCACGCTCGATCTGCTCCAATGCACGCAGCCAGGCGGCAGCTGTGACATCCGTCACCGAATCGCCTAGCGACTCCAGCGACACATCGCCCTTGCTGGAGGAATCGTCGTGGCAGTCCATGCAGCGCTCGGAAACAAAGGCGCGCACCGTCCCGCTGAGGGAGACGGGTCTGCCCGGGTCCGCAGCGAAGCCTGCCGACGGCAGCAGCACAAGAAGGGCCGCCAGACCCGGTGCAATGCTTTGGGAACGCTTCATGAAAGTTCTCCAAAAGTCCCCTTACTCCGTCCAAAGACTTGGGTCTCGGCGCCGAAACGCTGCGCCATTGAGAGGTAAAGGTTGCACAGCGGGACGCGCTTCTGCTCCGTCTCGGGAAGGATCAGATGGGTCCGGTGTTTGTAGCCGCCGCCGGCGAGGAGCACCGGCAGGTTTTTGTTGTTGTGCGCGCTACCGTCGCCCATGCCGCTACCAAAGAGAACCTGCGTGTTATCAAGCAATCCGAGATCCTGCAGGTTGGTGAGGAACCTCGCCAGATGCGTCATCTGGTAACGCTCCACCTTCCGCATGCCCTCCATTAACACCGGGTCCTTCCCGTGATGCGAATAGCCGTGGTAGCCCTTTTCCTCGATACCCATGGCCGAGGTGTCAAACGAGCCGGGCACCTCGATGGTGGCCACGCGCGTAGAGTCGGTCTGCAAGGCCAGCGCGACGAGGTCGAACAGGATAGGCAGTTGCTGGCTGACCGTTCCGTCCTTCGGTTCCTTCGCGTCCACCTTAGGACGCGAACGCGAAAGCCACGCCTTCTCCTGCTCGAGCGATTTCTCCACCTCACGGATCGCGGTGAAATACTGGTCCAGCTTCTCCCGATCCCGGCCTGAGACGCGGCCGCTCATGCCTTTGGCCTGCCCGTTCACCGCATCGAGGATGGACCCCTGTTGCTCGTAGTCGACTCCAAGCGTGGAAGACAGTTCCGCAGGATCGTCCACAAACAACATCCTAAAAACGCGCGACACCTGTTGCACAGGCGGCACCATCACGCCGGTACGCGTCCAGCACAGTTCCACGCCGCCGCCACCTACCGGACCTGCAGCGGTGTTGAGCACCGGAAACCGCGTCTGCCCCGCGACATGCCGCGCCAAGAACTGGTCGAGCGAAATGTTTCCATCCGGCATACTGGACGCCTCGGCCGACTTTACGCCCGAAAGGAACAGGTGCGTCCCTGCGTGGCCGCCGTTGTTGCCGTGGTCGAGGTTGGAGAAGACGGTGAATTTGCCCCGCAGCGGCTCAAAGACCCCGAGGTTGACCGGCAGCGCGGCCTGCAAGCCCTCTTCGGAGGGAAAGAACGCGTCGTGGATCATGCCAAACGGGTTGGCGACGCATACAAACCGCTGCGGCACGGTTGGCGCGGCCGCCCGCGAAAGCGTCTCCAGCCAGGGGAGTGCGACGGTGACGCCCGCCGCCCGGAGAAACTGCCGGCGCGTGAATGAATCTGTCTTCATGATGGGTTGGGGTTCGTGGTTCGGGAGCGGTGGAGCCTCACTTCACAAACTTCAGGTCCACGTTGGGCAGCAGGGCTTTCACCTTGGCCTGCGTTTCCTCTGGGTAGCCTTTGCCGTAGCGGACGAGCGTCAGGGATTTGAGATGCGCGAAGGCCTTCAACTGCGGGAGCACGGCGTCTGGCAGGTCAAGGCCCGAGAGGGAGAGTTCCCGGACCTGCGTCACGCCAGCGACGGCAGTGAGGTCAGTGTCCGTGAACTTGCTTGCGTCCATCGAGAGACGGCGCAACGTGGGAATGGATTTAACCGTGTCGATGGCATCTGCTACCGGGGAGTTCACGCCGTATTCGAGCGCGATGTATTCCATGGGCAGGTCGCGCAGGTGCCTGACCAGACCGGAGGTGGCCTTCGCACAACTGATCTCAATGCCAGTGAGGTGCTTGAGCTTCTTAAAGTGCTCTGCAGCGCCATCGGTGAGTTGCTTGGAATGCCACAGCTTGATGAATTCGAGGTTCGGAAACTTTTCACACACATGGCCGAATCCCTCGTCATCGAGGCCGTTGCTGTGGAAGTTGAGCCGCTTGAGCTTCGTCCAGCCCTCAAACTTCGCGAAGAAGTGACCCGGATATCCGGCGCCTCGGGGCGTGAACGACTCCAGGTCTTTCAGGCCCGCGAGCTTTTCCCAACCCGAGTCGGAAGCCTTACCAAAATAGGCCAACTCGAGGTTGGTCAGGTCGGGACACTCTGTGAGCTGCTGGAGCTGAGCCAGGCTGGCATCGCCGAGTTTTCCAAAGCCGCTGACACTCAGGCTCTTCAACTTCTTTAGCTTGAGCAGCGGAGCCACCCATTCGTCCTGGATTCCCGAGGCCTCCAGTTTGAGCGACTCCAGCGAGGGGATGTGGCCGAGGTGCTCAATGAACGCGGCATTGTAGGGGTCTTCTTTCTCCTTGCGCTGATCGTGCGCTTTGCCGCCCAGAATATTGGTGCTGACCTGGGTAAGCGTGTCAAAGAGCGGGAGGTCTCCGCCTGCGGCCGTCTTCAGAGCCTCGGGTGTCGTGTTGATCTTCGTGAACGTGCCGGGCGCGCTTTCGATCGTGCGGATGACTGCCTCGACATGCGGATGCTGCCCGGCGGCAGCCAGAATGGCGGCGGCGTTCTCGGTGAGCGCCTTCTTTAGGCCGGTATCACTGGCGGTCGCAATGACGGCGTCGAGGTCTTTGCGGGACGCGATCTTGGAAAGATCCGGCGCAGCGGCGCGCAGACCGGCCACTGGAGCCAACAACGCGGTAATAAGAATGAGGGTGGTTTTCATGGGATGGGACAACAGCGGATCAGGGGGTGAACTTTACCTCGACCTCCGGCAGCAGGGCTTTGATTTTAGCCTGGGTTTCGGCGGGGTAGCCGTTCTTGCGGTCAACGAGTTTCAGCACTTTGAGGAAGGCGAAATCCTTGAGCACGGGCACTCGCTCTTCAGGGAACGGGACGTCGTCAAGTTCGAGGCTCTCGAGCTGCGACAGACCTGCGATCGTCTTCAACTCGGCGTCCGTCACTTTTGCAAGGTGGGTGATTGTGACGCGGCGCAGCGTGGCAATGGCTTTGACCACCGGGATGGATGCGGCCGTCGCGAAGTTGTCGCCAAGCTCCAGAAACTCCAGAGGCAGCTTCGTAATGTGGACCAGCGCGTCTGGCGTCGCCTTCGAGGAGCCGATGTCGAGGCCTTTCAATTTGGTCAGCTTCGCGAGATTTGGTGCGCCGGCATCGGTGAACTTGGCGTGCGCGAGGCTGATGTATTCCAGGTTCGGCAGATGCGCGCACAGCTCCTTCAAGCCCTCATCGTCAATGCTGCTGCCACGGTGGGTCACTCTCACCAGCTTCGTTAAAACGTCAAACTGGGCATAGGCGCGGCCGGTCATGGCGGTGCCCACGAAGGCGAAGCTCTCCAGGCCCTTCATCGCACCGGCGAGTTGCACCATGCCTGCATCTGTGAGCCTGCCGTTGTTGGTGAAGCGGAGCGTTTTGAGGTTTGTAAGCCTGCCGAGAGGCGCAATCCATTCGTCGTTGGCCTTGGTGGAAATGACGTTCAGCGACTCGAGTGTGGTGAGGTGGCCAAGGTGCTCGAAGAAGGCGGCGGCGTAGGGATCGTCCTTGCGCTGGTCGTGCGGCCCCGTTTGCGGCACGGCGAGATCGACGAGCTTGAGGCTCTGGCCGTCCCCGGTCTTTTCGACCCGTCCCTTGGCACCTTCCACGGTGCGGATAACGGCTTCGACGTGGGAATCAAGAGCGAAGGCGACGTTCGTGGCGACCGCGAGGGTCAGAAATGTAATGGAGGATAGTTTCATGTTTTTGGCTCTAGGTGGAGGAACGTGAGCGGCGGCTACTCGCGGCCCTCAAAGCGTTCTTCTTGCGGCAGCGCCTCTACTTTCCATGTGGCGGGGTAGAAACGCACGACACGCCCCGGACGGTAGCCTTCGAGCATCATCCCGCATTTGACTTTGATCTGCACGCCGCTGCAGCCGGGGACCACCGGCACTTTGCCGAAGGCCACGATGTTTCCCCCCTTGCGATCATTGATGGGGTCGTAGGTCATCAGGGTGGGTAGCGCCACTGCGATCCCGCCCTTGGGCGCTTTCGGATCGTCCTCGGGCACGGAGAACGGCCAGCCCTGCGGCTTTTCATCGATGCCCTTGAGTTCGTCAAAGAGCTTGGGATCCACGCCATCAAAGAACGTGAGCGTGACGTGCTGTGCCTCGTCATCCACGGCGCTCACAAAGCCCGGGAGTCCGCGCTCGCGGAGGTGGTTACGGTGGCATTCGAGCTGCTGTGCAGTGGCGATTGCACGGCTTGCCTCATCCAGCCAGATCTCCGTCAGGCGGCCAGGACCGTAGAGCGTGGCCCACGTGAGGTTGAAAAGGACAGTCTGGCCGGGCCGCAATGCCTTGAGGTCCGCGATGCGGTCGCTCTGAAACACGCGCGTGCGGGTGAGCAGGTCGAAAGTCTTCGCCTTGCCCTCGCCGGCGGCTTTGGAGTTCCCGACAAGCACGGCGTTGAGCTTCATCCCCGCGAGATCCAGGCTCTCGATTTTCCAGTGCTGCTTCTGCCGGGCGTGGAAGGTGAAATCGTCCTCCAAGCGGAGGCAGCGCCGGAACTCCCATTCGTCCGTTTTGCGCTTGTTCGAGGTTTCAGGCAGCGCCGTCTTGTCGTTGGGGTCTCTCAGATAAAACAAGCCATGCAGGTGGGTGCCGAGCGGAATATCCTGCAGCGCTGCCGGGGCGCCGTGGTACCAGACCGAACCGTAGGGCAGCAGGCCCGCCTCGAGAGGCAGGTCGTGAAAACCCGCCTGCTGGCTGTCATTGCGGTCCACCCGAATCTGGAACCGCCGTTCCAGATGATCCACCATGATGAGTTCGCCCGAGACCGCATGTGCCGAGCCCTCCGGCGGAAACTCCCCCTCGACGAGTTGGTACCAGTCCGGCTTGTCCCCGGGCTTTCGGTCCTTCGGATTGCTTCGCTTCTCGCCGGCCTTCACCGGTCCATCGGCGTCGGTACGGAACCCGGAGTTGTCTCCGGCATGGAGGACGGAGAGGACGGAAAGGGCGAAGAGCGACGTGAGGAGGAGGCGCATTTGTTTCTTATTCTTCGAAAGCTCAGCTTCGCCCAAAATCTAGGAAATTCAGCGGGCGACGATGTCGGAGATGTTCTTGTCGCAAGGGATCGAAGCGGCCTTCGCGAGGGAGCCATCCTCGCCGACCTTGTAGGCGGTGATGGTCGCGCCATTGAACGCGGTCACGAAGAGGAACTCTCCTTTCGGGGAGAGCGTGAAACCCCATGGGATTTTATCCGCGGGCGTGCGGCCGAGGAGGGAGATGTCGCCATTTTCCGCGATCCGGTAGCGGGTGATCCAATCGAATTCCCGCTGATGTCCGCGGATCCCTGCGAAAAGGAAGCGCCCGTCCGGAGTGATGACGATATCGGAGGAGGAAATGCCTTCCTTGGATTCGTCTGTTGTTACCGCCTCGCAGACCTTCCTGAACTTCAACCGACCCTCGGGGTCGCGGTCGTAAACGGAGACGCCGAGGTTTTGTTCGTTGCTGAAGTAAACCACCGAAAGCGTGGGGTGGTAGGCCATGTGCCGCGGCCCCGTGCCGGCGGGAGGGAGGGCATTCGCGGGTTCCATCGGCTCGAGGCTGCCCGTATTCGAGTTGAAGCGGTATTGAAGGAGGGCGTTGTTCCCCTTCACGTAGGGGATGTAGATATTGCGGTTGTCGGGCGAGGCAAGGATACAGTGGGCCTCCTTCCGTCCTTCGTCGCGTCCCGCGACCCATCGGGTTGGGGCGCCGTTGTCGTCGAGACCGTAAACATCCACCGCGCCGCTGCCGTAATCCGCGCTCAGCAGAAAGCGGCGCGAAGCATCCGTGCTGAGATAGGCCGTGCCATGTCTCAGTTTGAAGCTCTGTTGGCTGGCGACGCCTCCGAGGGAGTCGAGGGAGACCGTCGCAGCCGGCACGCTCTCGAGCGCGCCTCCGCCTGCCCCGACATAGAG
>JBIKSY010000425.1:0-2554 GCA_044348365.1 Chthoniobacteraceae bacterium | reverse complement strand
CCTCCACATTTGGAATCCGCACGCTACCCCAGAACTTGGTGATCAAATCCGGTCGAAGATCGTCAATATGCTTTGCGCCTTCCTTGGCGACGCCAAGCTTGTGGAGGAGTTCCAATGCAATGCCCTTCACGACAAAACGCCCACTGGGCTTGTCGATCAATCCATCAAAGTAAGGCAGCCCCACTGTCGTGATAATGCCACCCGAAAATCCAGCCCGCTCGATCAAAAGCGTCTTCGCTCCATTGCGGGCGGCGGAAAGGGCCGCAGCGATACCAGCACACCCCCCTCCACACACGAGCACATCTGTTTTGATCACGCGTGAAAAACTCTGGGATGCGGGGGACTCAGCAGCCCTCAGGGGAGAGGACGCGGCGACTGCAGAGGCCACAGTTGCGGCATGGATGAAGGTGCGTCGCGTATGCGGATCAGCTGGGTTCATGAGCGTGTAATTAGTGAGGGGCCTACAGTTGAGAGGTGAGGCTTTATGGTACACAATCCCCTCCCCAAGATGGCGACAAAGTCTATGCCAAATGCGCACCCGCTTCAGCCTCGCTTTAACTGGATACCCCGGGCGGAAAGCGAAATCAGAGCGTTGGAGAAGGACCGGAAGCTGTGGCTCAACCAGCTCGATTCTGGCGCCCACTTTCACCGGATTTTTGACTGCATCCCCGGCGTCCATTTCTTCGCCAAAGATCAATTCGGACGAACCATGTTCGTGAGCAGCGGAATCCTGCAACGCTACCAGATGAGGGACGAAAAAGAGATGCTGGGCCTCACCGACTTCGACATCAACCCCGACAGCATGGCAGCTGACTATGTGCGCGATGATCGGCGCCTTCTGACCGGGGAAGCTAAGCGCATAGAGCGCGTGGAACTGTGGTTTAACAGTCAGGGGCTTCCCGACTGGTTCGTTGTGACAAAGCTGCCTCTGCTCGACGCCAGCCAGCACCCCATCGGGATCATGGGAGTCCTCCGCCGAGCCGCCGAGCACGAGATGAGACTTCCCCTGATGCAAACTGTATCCCGTGCCGTGGAAGTTATCCGTAGCGACTTCGCAAAACACATCTCCCTGAGGGCAGTGGCCGAATCTTGTGGGTTGACGCTTCGCAATCTACAGCGTCGCTTCCATGCTGCCTTTGGCGTGAGCCCTCAGGAGTTTCTGATCAAGACCCGCGTCATTGCGGCAATGCATCTCCTAGCGGAAACCAGCCTCACCGCTGCGGAAATCGCTGCCAAAAGTGGGTTCGTTGATGCGAGCAGCTTTGCCGAACAATTTAAACGCCGCACGGGATCCACCCCAACCGAGTACCGGTTGGCGCAACACGCCCGGCAAGCCAGATGACCTGTGGGAAGCCAGGTCGATATCAAGTTTTGTGGGTGTGCGATAAAAGAGATGGGCGCGCTGAGGGCCACATTTCCCCCCTGAAACAGTCCTGTTCGACGCCCCCAGAAGGGCTACGTCAGGTCGATGTGGATGTTCAGGCCGGCCTGCTGCGGCACCTTAGGTTCCGGAGGCATCGTCCTGATGAGCAGCGGTACGAACGTCTTGGGATCCTCCTGCGCCAAGCGCACTAGGTACTCCACGCCCCCCACCTGCTCAAACGCCATCTGGATCGCCTCCCGGATGGACTGGTTCACCTTGTTCGGCGTGCCTTTCGCCCGTCCGCCCCAGCGCGTTCCCTTGGGAGGCTTGGGCGGGATTGCTGGGCCGGAAGGAGTGGGCGCAGCGAGCGAACCGGACGGAGCAGTCGCCGCCAAGGCGAAGTCAGACAGGCATTGGACATTTGATGTCATACCCCTATTCCGCCACTACTTTGGCCAAAAAGCGAGCTGGAGGTTGGAGCGGATCCGCTTTCCCAACAGGTTCAACCGTCTTTTTTTCACCAATAGCTCACGAGCAGGATGCACTTGACGAAGGAGCGACCCAACGCAGCGTCGCAAAGTTGACCAATCGGTTGTCTGATGGTTTGCTAATAAGGTGGCTTACCAGCCTTACTTTACGATCTCGCCAGCGCTGCTTTCTCTCGTGGAAGAAATCGCCGCCCTGCGGGAGCGCATTCTCGGATCGCCGGTCGGGTTGTCTTGGATTCCAGCGCTCCAGAAGGATACGAGGACCCGCAACGGCCATGCTTCCACAGCCATCGAGGGCAATCCGCTGACTCTTGAGGAAGTACGCGCGCTTGAGGAGGGGCGCCAGGTCACGGAACCGCCCTCTCGGTTCCAACGGGAAGTGACAAATTACTTCGCCGGACTGCGATATGTAGAGAAGCACGCCGGACTCAAGGAGGTCCGCCACGAGCATCTCTTTGAACTCCATCGCCTCCTCGCCGCGGACGTCATGGATCAGGGGCGGGCGGGCGCCTATCGAACCATCGGCGTACGCGTGGGCAATCATCTGCCGCCGCACCCCGACGATGTTTCCCCCCTGATGTTTGAACTCCTGGAATGGTGGAATACTCGGGCCCCCGAACTCTCGCCGATCCTCACCTCGGCGATCCTCCACTACCGCTTTGAGGATATTCACCCGTTTGCGGACGGGAACGGGCGCACAGGA
>JBIKSY010000426.1:0-2554 GCA_044348365.1 Chthoniobacteraceae bacterium | reverse complement strand
CCCGCTGTGAACAGGGCCTAGAACCCTCAAGGCTTCTCCTCTACAAACTTGACGGTCACACCGTCAGGCAGGCCGCCTTGAAGTGCCCTCAGAAGTTCGACGGTGCTCCAGCCAACAGCTCCAGTTTGTGCGGGGCCCGTCTCCAGCGGTAAAAAGTGCACCAACAACTCACCCTTGGCCTCGTCGAGCACCTCCCACCGAACCAGGTCCCGCCAGCGCTCAAACACCAGAGCCACCGCGGCAGCATGCACAGCGTACTGTCCCACCCGCATTTTAAGCCGGGCGAGATACGGAGCGCCGTGCAATGGCATCGCTTCCCGGATCGCCTGGGCAATCTGGTGCTCGGAAACAATGCCGGGGTCGAAAGTAACGTTGGCGTAACTGTCGGCGGTTTGTTCCACCTCCGCTTTCAACACCCCCTTGCGTTCGCTGGCGGAGAGCTGGACCAGGTAGACGCACGCACCACATTCGACGCCCGTAACGTAAAAGGTCCGGGTCACTGGACCCGGAGGGGCTGCATGGGTTTTTGAAAAGCCACCGGTTGCCACCAACAGGAGTAAGAGGAGAGTAAACCGCATAGGTTTTGTCGCCATCCAAGGCGTTCGTTGTGTTTGGCCTGCGTCCCACCCGGGGTTTGACGGTGGGAAAACCACGCGCTCAAAGTTTAAGGCGACCCAGCGGGTCACTAAGGTCAGGGAAACTAATTGCCAGCGGCAAACTCGGTGACCTTCGCCCCCGTTGTTGCATTCCAGAGCCGCAGCACTCCGTCCTGCCCGCCGGCAACCACCGTCAGTCCGTCCCGAGGCGCGGCCACGGAGTTCACGAAGGACGCGTTTTCCGTCATGGTCCGCACTACGGTGCCGTTGGTTCCGACCACCCGCACCTTTCCGTCGCCGGAGGCCGCGGCGAACTGCGTCCCGGCACCCAGGAACTGTACCGAGGTCACTTCTTTGTCTACGCCGTCGACATTCTTTTTGCGGGCTCCAGTGGCCACATCCCAGACCTTGACCACGTTGTCCCCTCCCCCGGTGACAACGCTCCTCCCATCGGGACTCCACGAAACGCCGAGCACATGGTGGGTGTGGCCTTCCAAGCTCCGCACCACGCTGAGTTTTTCGACATCAATGACACGGGCCGCCTTGTCCGCCCCGCCGGAAAGCAACGTTTTGCCGTCAGGAGAGAAGGAAAGGCTGAGGATCGTGTCGGAGTGGATTCCCACGGCCTTTCGTGGCGAAGCATCCAGCGCCGCCGTACGCCACAGCAGCACGTCCCCCTCGCGCGAGGGCTCTCCGGAGCCCGCCGCAAACACGGCGCCATCCGCACTGAAGGCCAGTGCCGTGACGCGGTCGCGCAGAATTTCGGAGGAGGCTCCATCGCCCAACGTTTTCTTGAGCACCCATTTTTCAGACCGGTTCCACCCCCAAGTCCATCCGTCCTCGCTGACTGCAAGGGTGCCCTCCCCCGCCGTCTCAACCAGAGCGCGGACCGCCCCCTTCTCCCGCGGTTCCCCAAACCAGCCAACAAGCCCCCCTGCCTCCAGGGACCGCAACTGCACCACCCCATTGGCCAGTCCCACCAGCAGGGGCCCCTGCGCTCCTGCAAACTTCATGGCACTGACGGCAGGAACGGCGTCCGCCAGTTTCCGCACCTTCTCCAACAGGCCTGCAGCTGTTACTTTGTTTGCCTCCTGAGCCGTCGCCGCCGCCTTCGCCTTTGCCGCTGCCTCGGTTGAATCCTTCTCCTCCGTCTTTGAGAGCGCCAACTCGCTCTCGGCCAGAACTTTTGCGCGCTCCGCCTTTTCCAAATCCCCTGCGGCCGCCGTCTTTTTCTTTTCGGCGGCGTCCAGCGCGTCCAAGGCTGTCTTGCGGGCAGTCTCCTTAGCCTTTTGAGCAACAGTCGCCGCCTCTAAAGCTTTCGCGCTCTCGGCACGCACCCGCTCGCTCTCGGCCAATGCCTCGGGCGCCGTGGCGGCATCCGCCTTGGCCTTGGCTGCCTTTTCAGCAGCGGAGGTGGCCGCGGCCTGTGCTCCCTTGAGGGAGGACTCAGCCGCGGCAAACGCTGCTTCGGCCTCCGCCGCAGTCTTCTTCGCCGCCTCGATTGGAGCACCGGAATCGGCCAAAGCCTTTTGTTTTCCCTCCAACTCCTTGGCCTTTACCGGAATGGAGTCAGCCGTCTTCTTGAGCCTGTCTTTGGCGGAAGTCAGGGCCTTCTCCGCCTCGACCAGCAGTTCCTTGCGGTAGGCGAGGGTCCCTTCTTCCATTTCCAATGCCCGCTTTGCGTCCTCCTGTTCCTTTTGCGCGCCCGGGTCGCCCTTGAATGAGCCGAGAATCTTTCCTCCGCGGTCGAACACGCGCACCGTCCCGTCCTGTCCGGCAACAGCAATACGCGCGGCGTCCGGAGAAAATGCGACAAGCGACGCCACGCCGGGAGCCTTGATCTTTGCCGAGGCGTCGGGTTGGTTTTCTTCCCAAAGCCAAACGGTCCCATCTGCACAACCGACCGCCAGGCTTGTATCGTGGGCTTCGAGGGAGAGCGTCTCGGCGGGCAACCCCTT
>JBIKSY010000447.1:0-5723 GCA_044348365.1 Chthoniobacteraceae bacterium | reverse complement strand
ACAAGACTGCCCGTCGAGGTGAGTTCTCCAAGGACAGGAAGCTGTTTGACGGTGAGCACCACCGGCGTTTCGGTGGTGTCGCTCGCCGTCGCGGGCGCCAGCGCCCCAGAGAACTGCGCTTGGTTGGACACACGCACGGTGTAGGCCGCCTCGGTGGCACCGTTGGCCGCCAACTCGGACGCCACCACCTGCAGACTGGCCTGGGTCCCGCCCGTGACCGGTTGCGTGTCTTTGAACCACTGGTAGACAAACGGTGCGGTGCCTTGGACGCTCACAGAAAGCGCCACGGTCTGGTTGGGATTGAGTGCCTGCGCCTGCGCGGCAAAGGGAATCCGCTCAATTTTGACAGGCTCAAACAGGGCCAGTTGAACCTCCTGAGAGCTCTGCTTGGTATCGGTGAACCCACCCGCAAAACCACCGGAGACGATCTCCGCCCGGTACCGGCCGACGGTCCGGTCGCTGGCACGCTTCACCTTCAGCAGCGGAGTGGCCGTGCCCTCATACAACTCCCCGTCGGTGAGCGCCTGCCAGTCCCCGACAACCGGCAGATAGTACCAACGGTAGTGCAGATCATGACCGACCGCGCCCACCCCGAAGCCCGCCTCAGTCCCTTCCAGCAACTGGAGGCTTTCAGGCTGTTTGGTGATGTGGACCGAATAGACGGTGAGGCTCCCCGAGGCCACGGTGGCGCCATAGGTGCCTGCGGAAACCAGCACGTCGTAGTTTCCTGCCTTGCCCGGGGCCGCATCAGCGGACTCCATGGGAAGCGCCGTGAAGACTAGGACCTGCTTGGTTTCACCCTCCAGATTCACGCCGTCGCGCCGCCACTGATAGCTCAGCGGCGCATCGCTGGTGACGGCGGCCTTCCACCCCACCTTGGTGCCGGCAGACAGCGCCCAAGCGGTCGGCTCCAGGCTGACCACCGGTTTGCCAACCAGAACATGCACATCCGAGGAGACCACCGACCGGGATGTCCCCCCCGCGGTGGCGCTCGCCTTCAACTGGTAGGTTCCAGCATCGGCGGCGATGCCTTGCAGCGCCAGCGTCGATGCCGTGGCGCCGGCGAGTTCCACCCCGTTCTTGAACCACTGGTAGCTGGCAGACTGGATGAGGTAACCGTCCAGAACCACGGGCACGCTAACAGGACTGCCCGTGGTGTAGAGCTCAGCGACGGGCTGGGTGCTGATCTCCACCCATTCCCGCACCTTGACGGGGGTCGCACTGCTTTCGACTTCACCCACAAAATTCGAGACCACCACCGAATAGGTGTGAGTGCCGGCCGTGAGCGCCTTGCCCAGCTTCAACGTCGCGGCGTTGGCACCCTCCAGCGGAACGCCGTCGCGCTTCCACAGAAACTCCGGAGCCGGCACGCCCAAAACAGAGACCGACAGCTCCACCTCGTCACCGATCTTGGCGTCCACCGCAGTGGGCTGCGACACAATGGACGGCGCCAGGCCGTAGACCAGAGTCGCGCTCTGGCTGAGCGCCTTGCCCACCGTATTGGAAACCTCCACCGCATACTGTCCGGCAAGGCTGGCCTCCATCGTTCCGAGATTGAGCGTGGCGGCGGTTCCTCCTGAAACGGCCACCCCTCCTTTGAGCCAACGGTACTGCAGGGTGGGCGAACCCGCGGCCAGCACGGTCAACTCCACCGGGTCTCCGGGCTTGACGATTCCGCCGGCAGGCTGCACCAAAATCGACGGAGCGATTTCCGGCCCGATCGTGAGCGCGGCGTTGGCAGAGCCCTGGTAATTGGGATCTTCGATGGTGGCGAGAACCAGATAGTTGCCGTTGCGCACCGGCTGGTCAGTCTTGCCGTTGTAGGTGACTGTGCAGGTTAATCCGGCGGGTACCGTCGTGTAGGTCATCCCATGGGGCTGGCCGTCGTAGTCCACCGAAGCGGCTCCCGCGAGGGTGACCGTGGCCACCTTTTTAGCGACGGCCAGCGTCTGTTCCACCGCCTCGGCCGGGTAGAATCTGGAGTCCCCGGCCTGAGTGGCGCGAATGAGAATCGAACCAGCACCCGAGATGGTCAAGGTGCCGCCGGACACGCTGCCGGAACCGCTGAGCACTGAGTAGGCCACGCCAAGTCCGGAGCTGGCGGTGGCGTCCAGCGCCACGGGTCCGTCCAGATAGGTCCGAGCGGCTAGTTCGCCGAAAGAAATGCTCTGCGCCGCGCGATCCACGTTGAAGCTCCGTTCCACATCGGGCGCAGCAAGGTGATTGGAATCCCCCGGTTGCGATGCGCGCACCACCACGGTGCCGCCTGCGGTCAAAACCAACGAACCGCCGGAAAGGGTGGCAGGCCCGCTCACCAGGCTGAAGTTCACGGGCAGACCCGAAGTCGAAACGGCCGAGAGGGCCAGCGCTGGACTCCCAAACACTTTGGGACTGAGCTCGTCAAAGGTGATCGTCTGCGCCTTCTTGGCCACCACAAAGGACCGCTCCACGCTTTCGGCAGCGAGATAATTGGCGTCTTCAGCGCGGGTAGCAGTCACGACAACCGTCCCCGCACCGGTGATGGAAAGCAGGTTCCCCTGCCCAAGTACCGCAGGACCACTGACCCTAAGACTCACCGGCAGACCGCTGCTGGTTGTGGGACTCAGGACAAAGGAGGCGTCCCCATAAGTCCGGCCCTCCAGCGCTCCAAAAGTGATACTCTGGGCCGCCTTTGCCACCGGGATGGCGAACAGCGCCGACCCGGACAGATAGTTTGCATTGGCGGAAACGGAACCGCGCAGGACAAGCGTCCCGGCACCAACCAGGCTGACGGTGTCCCCCGTGAGCTCCCCGGGACCGCTGACGTAACTGAAAGTCACCGGCATCCCGGAGTTGGCGACGCCCGAAACGGCAAAGGGATTGTCCCCAAACGTTTTAGCCGCAAGCGACCCCATCTGGATCACCGCAGCAGCGGGCAGGACAACCATCGTCCGTTGCACCTCGGGTGCCGCCAGATAATCCGCATTGCCGCTTTGGGTGGCTTTAAGAACCACCGTCCCTGTCCCCAGCAGGCGGAGTGTGCCCCCGCTCAGGGTGCCAGGCCCGCTCAACACAGAAAACTCTACCGGCAACTGGGACGTCGCCGCCGCGCTCAGAGCGAATGGCGCCGGGTCGAAATCCTTGTTCGCCGGAGGATTGAAGCTCAGTTGCTGGAACTGGCGGTTGAAAGCCAGCGTCCGCACCACCGGCGTTGCGGCGGCGTAGCTGTCGTTTCCGGGCTGGCTCGCCCGAATCGAGACCGTACCGGTTCCGGAGAAGGTGAGCACGTTGCCAGCAATGCTCGCCGGACCGCTGAGCTTGCTCCAAACAATCGGCAGGCCGGAGGGGGCTCGTGACGGAAGAAGGAGCGAACCGTCCGCAAGCACAGCGTCCGCGGAAAGCTCGGGCACCTCGAGAGACTGGGTGCCTTTGGCCGTGTAAGCCACCGAAGTCAGCCCGGCAGAGGCGGAGATTACTCCGGAGGCGATCCGCACGGGGGTGGACCGGTCCGTCGTGGTGCCATCGCCAAGCTGCCCGGAACTGTTCAAGCCAGTGGCGTACAGTTCCGCGTCGTTGCTGAGCACGAGCGTGGAGTTACCCGCGGCGAAGACAGCTGTGCCGAGCAGTCCCAGCGACTGGCCCACGCGCACGGCGCCGGGACGGTCGGTGGTGGTGCCGTCGCCCAACTGGCCGAAGGCGTTGGAGCCGGCGGCCCAAACCTGGCCGCTGGTGGTGGTCCACACCATGTGGTCGGCCCCTGCCGCTACGGCGGCGACGGAAGCGGCCACCTGCACGGGGAGGAGCGCGTTGCCGGTGATGCTGCCGGTACCGAACTGGCCGGCGCCGTTGTACCCGCACATCCAGAGGGTGCCATCCGTCTTGAGGAAGGCGCTGGTACGCGCTCCGGCGGCGATTGCCTTGACTCCGGAGAGGACCTGCACGGGAACAAAACGGCTGGTGGTGGTGCCGTCGCCCAGCCCCCCGTGGTTGTTGGCGCCCGCCGCCCAAACGGTGCCGTCCGCCTTGATGTAGAGGGTGTAGTGGTCCGCCGAGCCGGTGCTCTTTGCGACCGCCACCACGTTGGAAGCGATCCGCACCGGGCTGAGCCGGTCGGTGGTCGTGCCGTCGCCCAACTGGCCGTAGCTGTTGGCTCCCATGGCCCAGAGAGAGCCGTCGGTCTTGAGGAAATGAGAGGACTTGTCCGCACCTGCCGCCGCCGCAACCACTCCCGAAGCAATCCAAACCGGTACGGTACGGTCGACCGTCGAGTTGTCGCCAAGCTGGCCCGCAGAGTTGTCGCCCATGCCCCAGAGACTGCCGTCACGGGTGACAAAGAGGGTGTGGAGCCGCCCGGCGGAGCTTTGGAGGACGGTAGCTGTATCGCCCAGCGAAACGGCTTGCAGGTCGGACTGAATCTGGAGGATTTCCGTCGCGCTCAGCGCCCGGGTGTAGACACGCACATCGTCCATCGCCCCGGCGAAGAACTCCGAGTTGCTGCGGAGATCCTTGCCGAGCACAAAGTCGGTGGCGACGTGCGCGACATTGGCTCCAGTCACCGTGCCTGCAGCCTGACCGTCGACATAGTAGGTGCCACGGGCGCCTTCTTTGACGAAGGCAATGTGGCGCCACGATCCGGAGTTGACCGACACGCTGGAGGAAGCGCCGCTCAACCCGTTGCCGCCGTTGTAGTCCCGGTAGTTCAGGCGGCCGGCGTCATCAACACTCAACAGTTGTTCGCCGTTAGTGTTATCCGCACTGCGGCCCATGGTGAAAAGGGTGCCGCGGCCTTCGGAGGTCTTGATCCAGGCGGCAAAGGTCATCTGCTGGTCAGGGGCCGCGGTGAGGCTCGCCCTGTGGATGAAATTCGAAACGCCATCAAAGGCGATGGCGCCGTTGGGTATCCCATCGCGGCTGGTGGTGAGCGATACCAAGCCCAGAGAGAGATGCTGTGCCTTGCCCGAGGCATCGTCCCCGTTCCCGTCAAAGCGGTAGGCGGCCAACAACGCCGGGTCCGGATAGCGAGTCAACAGGGCGGGAGTGCTCCTGCTGGTGGTGGTGCCGTCTCCCAACTGCCCGCTGGCATTAAGCCCGGCGAGGAAGAGTTGCCGTCCCACGGTGTCACGGACCGACACCCGCGCGGTGTCCGAACTGACCGAGTCAAACGGGCTGGACAGCTGGACGCGGTAGTTCCCGGGGTTGAGCTGCGGATTGACCTGAAGCTGGGATGAGGTCGCCCCACTGAGAGCCAGCCCGTTGAGATACCACTGGTAGACTAGGTTGTAGCCCGTGGCTGCCACGCTCAAAACCGGATTCTGCCCGGGCAGGGCGAACACAGAAGCAACGTTCGACTGGATGTTGGTCAGCGAGGCGGGCTGCCCGATGAAGGCCGAGTAGTTCCAGCCCACAGACATCCGACGCCCATCCGCTACCAACACCGGGTAGGTACGGTTGGTGGTGGTACCGTCGCCCAAGGTGCCGGAACCGTTGTAACCGAAGGCAAAGATCGCGCCGTCGCCACGCCGGATCAGGGTGCTGGCGTTGGAACATGAGACAGCCGTCGCGTTGGAGAAGAGCACCCCCTGTGAAGCGGCCACCCGGGCAAAGGTGCTTCGGGCGGTAGTGGAGCCGTCGCCAAGCTGGCCGAAGGTGTTGCTGCCGCTGGCCCACACCGTGCCGTCAGTCTTCACGAAGGCCATGTGCTGCCAGCCAGCCGAAACCTGCTCGACACCGGTTGCCACCTGAAT
>JBIKSY010000404.1:0-2822 GCA_044348365.1 Chthoniobacteraceae bacterium | reverse complement strand
GGACGGTCACGTTGGTGAGATTGCCGTTCCCGAACTGTCCGTCCCCGTTGTAGCCGGTGACCCACAAGGTGCCGTCGGTTTTTACAAAGGCGGAGTGATAGGCGCCCGCAGAGAAGGAGTCGACCCCGCTGGAAATGAGCACGGGAACCTTTTTCGCGGTGGTGGTGCCGTCCCCGAGTTGGCCGTAGCCGTTGCTGCCGATGCCCCAGAGTGTGCCGTCGGCCTTCAAAAACAGCACAAACGGCTGGAAGGCGTTCGAAACCTTGCTGGCCTCGACCGCCACCACGTTGTCCGTGATGAGTGCGGGACGCAACCGCTGCACGGTGGAGCCATCCCCAAGCTGGCCGACATCGTTGGCCCCCACACCCCAGAGACTTCCGTCGGTCTTGATGAAGTATGAAGACCCCTGGCCCCCTGCAAAGCTCGACCCGCTCGCCGCCGCCTGCACCACATCGGACGCGACAAACACAGGCCGGGTGCGGTTGGTGGTCGTGCCGTCGCCCAGTGCTCCGTTCTGGTTGGCGCCTACGGAGAAAAGGTTGTTTCCTTCCGTCACAAAGAGGGTGTGCGAGGCACCCGCAGAAACCTGCAGCACGCTGGATACCCCCGAGGGAACAGAAGCCGCCGCCTGCGCAAAGAGCAACGCAATCTCCGAGTCGCCCAGGTCCGTGTCGTACAACCGGACATCGTCGAGGAGGCCTGTAAGGAACGCGTTGTTGTTGTGCACGTTCTTACCCAACACAAAACGCGTGGCGCCGTAGGAGACGTCCGCTGCTGCACTGGCCGTTCCGGCAGGCTGACCGTCCACATAGAAAGTTCCGTCCCGTCCGTTTTTCACGAAGGCGACATGGTGCCACTCCCCGTCGGCGACCGCCCCGGTGGAAACGGCGTTGAACCCCGCGCTGGTGCCCCAATCCGAGAAGGCGAGGTTTCCAGCGTCGTCAATGTAGAGCTGGAACGAATTGGTGACGGAGGACTCTGTCCGGTTCAGAGCGGCAATCACCGCGTCCGTGCTGCTCGTTTTAATCCATGCCGCGATGGTCAGGCGCGAGTTCGGTGCAGAGGAAAGAACCGACCTTTCCAGATAGCTACCGGAACCGCCATCCAGTCGGCTGGCCCAAGTCTGCTGGCCGGAGGGTACGGCGACGTAGCTGTAGGTCGCACCATTGAAGGCGCTCAGAGTGCTGCCGTTGCCGGAAAAGTCCGTGCCTCCGGAGGAGAAGCTGTAGCCGGCCACCACAGGAATCGGGCTGCGCTTCACATACGACGGGTTGGTCCCGTCCGAGGTGGTGCCGTTGCCGAGTTGTCCGTAGTTGTTGTTGCCCGTGGTCCAAAGGGGGGCGGCGTCCGCCGCGGAAAGGGTGGGCGCCAGGCGCACCGTGCGCGAACTGGAAGTGCCGAATCTGGAGGAAACCTCCACAAAATAGGAGGCGGCGGAAGTGACCGACGGGATGGTCAAGGTGCTTTGGGTTCCTCCGCTCACGGCCGTGCCATCCCTGAACCACTGGTAGGAAAGGGTCCCCTCCCCCGTTGCAGCCACGGAAAGGGTCGCCTCTGTCTGTGGCGCCACGTACTGGGTGAGCGGCTGAAGCAGAATGCTTGGCACCGGGTTGGCCTCGATGACAATCCCTGCGAGGCTGCCACGGTCGGGAGCGTCGCCGGGCTGGCCCACGATGGTGAGCGTGCCGCCGCTCAGGCCGGTCAGCTTCCAGAAATTGCCGCGCCTCCCCTGCTTCGGATCGATCTGTATCCATTGCTGGCCAGCAGCCTCCCAGGAGCCAAACACGGGCGCTTTTGAGGCCGAGGTGCCACCAAACACCCAGGTGCCGTTCACACGGAAATCCAACGCGTTGTAAGTCGTGCTGCTGTCGCTGGCCACAAGCCCGTACACGTTGTAGCTGGGGTAGGGAATGTTGGTCACGGTGACCGTCGCCCCTGTGCCGTCGTTGAGGTAACCATAGAGCAGACGCCCGTTCTCAGAGGTGGTCGCGCCGCCGGTCCGGCCGGTGCTGGCCGCACTCCAGTTGACGCTCAGCGGTGACACAAAACCCAAGCCGTCCTGCAGCGCGGTTTTTTGCCCGGTAGCCACACCGGCGTTGGTCACGTTCCAGACGCGTGTGCCCAGAGGGCCCTTCGGAGTGGTCGCGTCAAGGGTGTCCAGCGCGCTGTCTGCAAAGTGAAGCGCCAGCGTGCGGGGCACGTCGCTGACCGTCACTAACAGGGGAGCCGTCTCCGTGCCACCCGCGTTCACAACCCCCAAGGTAACGGTGAATGTCCCCGCACCCGCCAGGGAGCCCGAAAGCACGCCCGTTGCCGCGTTGATGCTCAGACCGGCGGGCAGTCCCTCGGCGGTGAAGGAGGTCGGTTCGTCGGTGGCGGTAATCTGATAGGAGAACGCGCCCCACGCTCCCGCGGAAACGGCAAGCGGACTAGTGAAGTTGGACTTCGCCCCGCCGCTTGCGCCGTTGGCCCACCCGAGCCGGTACTCCGGTGTCAGGTTGACCACGTTGCCAGAAATGGTGTTCGGGAGCGTGAGCGGTGCATTCAGCGAGAAAGCAAGGGTGGCGCCCGGCGACACCACGACCTGCCCGGTCCCAGGTTTACCAACAGGACCGAAGCGGACGGTGCCAGCCTGCACAAAGAGGCTGCCTGTGTTGGCTCCCACCCCCTCGAAGGTCGCAGTACCGGTGCCGGTCTTCAGGATCGCACCGAAGCCTCCGAAGTTATTGAGCAAGGCGAGGTCGGTGTCAGCCGCCACGATCAGTGCCGCCCCGGACGCCAACGACACGGGCCCGGTTCCAAGGCCGTTCGACGTGGAGACG
>JBIKSY010000430.1:0-2556 GCA_044348365.1 Chthoniobacteraceae bacterium | reverse complement strand
GCATGGCCGAACCCAATGACAGACCGCGTTGAAGTACGCTTCAGCAAGCCAACGCCTGCGATGAACGTCAGCGTTGTCAGCACATCGGGTGCTACAGTTGCTGCCTTCACACACGATGGTGTTGAAGGTGGTGGATCAATCCGTTGGAATGGTCGTGATGCTGCTGGGTCGCTGGTTGCTTCTGGCACATACACCATGATCATTCGCTATGGTGATGTAAGCGTAGCTGTTCCATTGACAGTTGTGCGCTGATCCCTCGACGATCAAGTCGTTACAAGAAAAACGCCCTTCGGGGCGTTTTTTTTTGCTTAAAATCTGGCTGAGTTGTGTAAGTATCAGTAAATAAAGGGCTTGTGGATACTGAATGATCGTGTCCGGATTTTGTTCAATTTCATATTCTCGTTACACGTAAAGTTGTAGCAAGCGCCATCTAGCTAACACTCACGTTACATCATCATCTACCAGGTTTCGCTATGAGATTCTCTACTCTTCATCGAGCATTGCTAGTACTACTGGCATGTATTTCGTTGTCTTCGGCTACCGCGTTTGCACAATACAGTTTGGAAGTGGTCACAACAACCGACACATATGCTTCAGAGCCAGGCTGGCAGATCGTGAACACTGCCACTCAGATTTCGTATGCGTGTGAAGCTACCGGTGGAACGTTGTTTGTTGGTACGCAAACGATTAGTGTTCCTCTTGGCACATATGAGATTCGTGCGTGGGATGGTTGGGGCGATACATGGCAAGGTCATACCGTGACAGTCCGTTATGCTGGCGGTGCAAACCTCATTACTTCCGCTCGCATGTCTACAAGTGTGCGTGGATCAAATGTCTGTCCAGGACCAACAGCCATCGGCACAACAGGTCAGATCATCGGTACGTTTACAGTGACTGCCCCATGCTTTACACCTACTATCACATCACAACCTCAGACGCAGACTGTATGCGAGGGATTCCCTGTAACGTTCAGCGTTACTTCGTCGATGACGACAGGAACATACGAGTGGCGTAAGGATGGCGTGGCTATTCCTGGTGCGCCGAATTCCAATGTGTATACGATTGCTGCAGTTTCAACAGCTGACGCGGGTATCATTGACTGTGTTCTTCGCGACGCATGCGACCCAGCGACAAAGGTGGCAACAAGCGCCTCTGCTCGGCTCACCGTCGTGTCACGTCCAACGATCACGACTGATCTTCCTGCTAGTCGTACAATCTGCGAGAACGCTAACGACACGCTTCGTATTCGTGCAACCGGCGCTGGCCGCACGTTCCAATGGTTCAAAGATGGGGTCGCGATCACCAATGCTCGTGACTCGAACTTCATCATCAACAATGCAGGCGCTACCACAGGTGGAGTCTACACATGTGTAGTAACGGGCACATGTGCCCCTTCAGCAACATCTGTTGCCTGTAGTGTGGTTGTAGCATCTCGTCCTCGCATCACACAAGAGCCAACAGGCATTGATCTGTGCCCTAGCGCAAGCGGTTCGATTTCCGTAACCGCTACAGGGTTGAACCTCGTGTATCAGTGGTACCGCAACGGTGTGGCTGTTTCGAATGCGTTCAACTCAACGCTCACGTTTTCGAACTACTCGTATGATTCGGATGGACAGTACTACTGTGTAGTATCGTCGAACATTCCGAATCCGAATAACTGTACAATCACTGCTCAGTCGCGCACAATTCGAGTTTCTGGATTCCGTCCGCCAGTCGTAAAGGAACAACCGCGTGGCGGAGATGTGTGTGTAGGTTCAACACTCAATCTCAGCACTCGCGTCGAAGGCACAGGCCTTATGTATCAGTGGTTCCGTAATGGTGTTGCTGTACCGGGAGCAGATGCAAACAGCCTGACTGTTTCGTCGGTGTCTGCTGCAAATGCTGGAAAGTACACCGTAGTAGTAACAGGTACTTGCAACCAGACGGTTACTTCTGATACAGCTACCGTTGTTGTCATAGCGAAGCCAAAGTTCACAACGCAGCCAACGAGCAAGACGCTTGAGACTGGCCAGCGCCTTGAGCTAAGTGTTGATGCTTCTGATGTGCGTAGCATTCAGTGGACAAAGAATGACCAGCCAATCAGCGGAGCAACATCCAACACGTTTGTTATCCAGAGTGTTACTCGTGGAGATGCAGGTGTGTACAACGCCGTTGTACGTAACTCTTGTGGAGGAACATCATCTGCATACGCCGTCGTGACGGTAAACAATCCAACAATCCCAGAACCAGTACTTGAGCTTTCACAGACAAGTATCGAGTTCGGCGAAATCCCAGTTGGGTATGATGCAACACGCACACTGCCAACTCTGATCAAGAACATCGGTACAGCACCGATGACGGTATCTGTTCTGACAGCTACGCCATCTGAGTTCTCCATCAGCAATGCTCCAGCACTGCCGTTGACGCTCAACCCTGGTGAAGCACAATCGATCACGATCAAGGCGACACCTACCAACAAGGGTAACCTCGCTGGTACACTCAACATCCGCACAAACGCTCCTGCTTCGCCAAGCGCGAACGTAGCTCTCACAGCTGCGTATGTACTTCGCTATGACC
>JBIKSY010000028.1:0-26818 GCA_044348365.1 Chthoniobacteraceae bacterium | reverse complement strand
CGGCATTCTGGGCGCGACGGTAATGCCGCACAATTTGTACCTGCACTCCGCCATTGTGCAGACGCGCGCCTTTGAGCGCAACCCCGAGGGCCGCAGCCACGCCATCCGGTGGGCCACCCTTGACAGCACCCTTTCCCTTGGACTGGCGCTGTTTGTCAACGCGGCGATTCTGGCGCTGGCTGCCGCGGTGTTTCACACCGCAGGCCGCACGGATGTCGTGGAAATCGAACAGGCCTACGAGCTGCTCAGCCCGATGCTTGGCAGCGCCCTGGCTGCCGGCCTCTTCGGCGTGGCGCTGCTTGCAAGCGGCCTGAACTCGACGGTGACCGGGACGCTGGCCGGACAGATTGTCATGGAGGGTTTCCTGCACCTGCGCCTCAAGCCCTGGGCGCGACGGTTGCTGACGCGCGGGCTGGCGGTGATCCCCGTGGTCATTGTCGCCGTGCTTTTTGGCGAACAGGGCACCGGGCGTCTGCTGGTGCTCAGCCAGGTGGTGCTCTCGATGCAGTTGCCCTTTGCCGTCATCCCGCTGGTTCAGTTTGTCTCAAGCCGGAAGGTGATGGGGAGCCTGCGCATCTCCCGCGGGCTCGCGGTGCTGGCTTGGCTGGTTGTCGCACTCATCGTCGTGCTGAATCTGCTCCTGCTCAAAGACGTGTTTCTGGGCGGCTGACCGGTCCCCGGCCCGCCCGAAGTGCGGCTCGCCTTCCGCCCGCCCAACCCGCTACACCTCCCTGCGTGTCGCTTCGAATCCAAATGCTGCAACTGGCCCGCCGCGGGGCGCTTTCCCTCGGGGAGGTCCTCCCCAGTGTGCGCGCCTTCACCGAATCGCGCCTCCTGCAGGGCGCGGGACTGGACCGAGACGGCCGGCCGGACCTGTACTACACCATCTTCGCCATCGCCGCCCTTCAGGCGGTCGACGCACCCCTCCCCGCCTCCGAGGTACGCTCCTACCTCGCGGGTTTCGGGGACGGCGCCGGACTGGACTTCGTGCATCTTGGGGCGCTGGCGCGCTGCCACGGCGCGCTGGGCGGTTGCCCCCCCGCACTGGCCGCAGCAATCCTAGCCCGATTGGAGGCCTTCCGTTCGGCGGACGGCGGCTACGAAGGCGAGCCCGGCGCCGCCCACGGCTCGGCGTATGGCTGCTTTGTCGCGCTGGGCGCGTACCAGGACCTGGGGGCCCCACTCCCCGAACACCTCCGGCTGGTCCAGTCTCTGAAGTTTCTCGAGACTCCCGACGGCGCCTGGGGCAACGCCCCCGGACTGCCTATCGGTTCCACAAACGCCACGGCGGCCGCCGTCACGCTGCTCCACCAGCTCGGCATGCCCGTGAACCCGGATGCCGCTCAATGGCTTCTGGGCCAACTGCATCCCGCCGGCGGCTTTTTGGCGATGCCGCGCGCACCGATTCCGGACCTGCTTTCTACGGCGACAACCCTGCACGCGCTTGCCTGCCTCGAACACCCCCTGCCCCCCCGTGCGAAGGAAGCGTGTCTGGACTTTCTCGACACCCTCTGGACTGCGGCGGGCGGTTTCCACGGCCACTGGGCGGACGATCATCTCGACGTGGAATACACCTTCTACGGGCTGCTCGCCCTCGGCCACCTGAGCTGATGCAGGCCCCCGCACCAACGGCGGAAAGCGCCCCCATATCGAAAATGCGCGCCGAGCGGGCGCTGCGGACCGCAACAGTTGAGTTGCTGCGTGAAATGGGACCTCAGGGGTACTGGACCGGCGAACTCTCCAACAGCGCGCTTTCCACAGCAACGGCCCTCATCGCGCTTTCAAACCTCGCCCCGCCACAACGCAGCCCCGGGGATGCAGCGCTTGTCTCCAGTGGAGTGCAGTGGCTCGCCGCCAGCCAGAATGCGGACGGCGGCTGGGGGGACACCACTCTGAGCCGCAGTAACATAAGTACCACCGCCCTGGTGTGGGCCGCGTTTGGCGCAGCCGAAAGCGACACCCTGCACGCCCCCGCACTGGAGCGCTGCAGGCTCTGGCTCCAGTCCGCCTGCGGCTCCGCAGCCCCGGGCTGGGAGCGCCAGCTAGCGCTCGCCATCCGGGAACGCTATGGCAAGGACCACACCTTTTCCGTCCCCATCCTGATGGCCTGCACACTCGCCGGCAGAATGGGGCCGGAGGGCTGGCGGGAGATCCCCGCGCTCCCGTTTGAACTGGCTGCGGTGCCGCACCAGTTTTACGGCGCCATCCGGCTTCCAGTGGTCAGCTACGCGCTTCCGGCGCTCATCGCCATCGGGCGGCTGCTCCACCACAAGGCGCCTTCGGGCAACCTGTTGCTACGTTGGCTCAGGGGTGCGCTCAAAACCAAGACCGCGCGGATTCTGGAATCCGTCCAACCGGTCAACGGCGGCTTTCTGGAGGCCACGCCACTCACAAGCTTTGTGCTGATGAGTCTCGCGGCCACGGGCGAGTCCGCTTGCCTGGTGGCGCTGCGCGCGGCCGACTTTCTGCGCGGCTCGGCGCGTCCGGACGGCAGCTGGCCCATCGACACCAACCTTGCAACGTGGGTCACTACGCTCGGCGTCAACGCGCTGAGCCGGCAGCCGGGCGTCTTTCAATACGAACAGAGCAGCGCGCTTAAAGACTGGCTGCTAGGCCAGCAGTACCGACAGGTCCATCCCTACACCCAGGCCGCCCCGGGCGGCTGGGCGTGGACCGACCTTCCGGGCGGTGTCCCCGACGCGGACGACACTCCGGGCGCGCTTCTGGCCCTCCTTGCGCTGGGGCCCGTCGACGCGCGGGTCCGGCAGGCTGGCGAACTGGGCACCCGCTGGCTGCTGGGGCTGCAAAACAGCGACGGAGGGGTTCCCACCTTTTGCCGCGGCTGGGGCACCCTTCCCTTTGACCGCAGCGGGGAAGATTTGACGGCACACGCCCTCAGGGCGTGGAGTGCGTGGCTGCCTCAGTGGAAGGGCGCCCTGCGCGCGAAGGTCCTGCGGGCCATCTCCCGGGGCATCGCCTTTCTGGAGGGGCGCCAGCGGCCGGACGGCACCTGGGTGCCGCTTTGGTTTGGCAACGAACATTCGCCCTCGGAGGAAAACCCCACCTGGGGAACCTCCCGCGTCCTTCTGGCGCTGAGGGAGATGCAACACGGAGGCTTTGCAGTCTCCGGAGACGTAATCGCCCGGGGGTGCGCTGCTCTGGCGGCGATGCAACAGCCGGACGGGGGCTGGTCGGGCAGTGGCGCCCCCGGGCTGCCGTGTTCCATCGAGGAAACGGGAATGGCGCTGGAGGCGCTGGCCGGCACGGCGCGGACGGGGGCGGTGGACAAGGGCACCCGCTGGCTGGTGGAAAGGGTCGAACGGGGGGAGTGGAAGCGGGCGGCGCCCGTCGGTTTTTACTTTGCCAAGCTCTGGTACTTCGAAAGGCTTTACCCGCAGCTGTCGACGGTCGCTGGGCTGGGGGCCGCGGTCAAACACCTCCCGCCCGACACAGAATAGGGGCTCTAGAAACTCGCCAGGGAGCGGGTTTGGCGGCTAAATATCAGGGATGTCCTCCCCAACGGTTTCCTCCCCTACCAAGGCACTCTACATCATGCTCGGCGGCTTTTTGGGCTCGGGCAAAACCACCGCGGTCGCGGCCCTCGCCCAACGGCTGACCGCCAAGGGGCTGCGGGTGGGGCTCATCACCAACGACCAGGGACAGGAACTGGTCGACACCGCGATGCTCCGCTCCAAGGGCTTTGCCACCGAGGAAATCCCGGGCGGCTGCTTCTGCTGCAGGTTCAACTCCCTGGTGGACGCCGCCGACCGCCTCACCGAGTCGACCCGTCCCGATGTGTTCATCGCCGAACCGGTGGGCAGTTGCACCGACCTGGTCGCAACGGTCACCTATCCGCTCCGGCGCATGTACGGCGACCAGTTTCGCATCGCGCCGTTGAGCGTGCTGCTCGACCCGGTCCGCGCCCTGCGCGTCTTCGGCCTGCAACCCGGGGGCAGCTTTTCGCCGAAGGTCCTCTACATCTACCGCAAACAACTGGAGGAAGCCGACATCATCGTCATCAGCAAGTCCGAGCTGCTGCTGCCCGGCCAACTCGAGGCGCTCCAATCGGTCATCTCCCGGGAGTTCCCGCACGCGACGGTGCTTGCCGCTTCGGTCCGCACCGGGGCACAACTGGACGACTGGTTCGCCCTGCTCGAAACAGGCCAGCAGGTAGAGCGCCAGACCATGGACGTCGACTACGCCGTCTACGCCGAGGGCGAGGCGCTGCTTGGCTGGCTCAACGCCACCGCCGCGCTTTCGATCGCCGGCGAGTTCGACGCAAACGCCCTGCTCCAAACCCTTGCCGCGGAAATCCAGCAGCGCCTCCAAACCGCAACCGCGGAAATCGCCCACCTCAAGATGACCTACAGTCCGGAGGCCGGTCTGGGCGACATCGCCGTGGTGAATCTGGTGCGAAACGACTACGTGCCGGAACTGGCCATCCGGCTGGACCAACCCGCGGGCGGGGGCCAGCTTGTCATCAACCTGCGCGCCGAGGCCCCTCCCGAAGCGCTGGCCGAAGCCCTGCGCGCCGGACTTCCCGCCGCAGCGGCGTCGGTTCCCGGCCTCCAGATCGCCCTGGAGCACCTCGAGTTTTTCCGTCCGGGCAAGCCGGTTCCGACCCACAGGATAAGCGCCCCTGCCGCATAGGACGGACGTCCCCGCGCAGCGCGCGACCCTATTCCATGCTCTTGGTCGAGAGGTGGGGCACGGGCGCGCCCATCGCGTCAGCAAACATGCGCAGCAGAGCCATTTCACGCTCGGGCACGCTTCCCTGGTAGGAGGCGGCGAGGCCACAGGCGACCAGCACACGCTTCTTGAGAAACGGCGAAGCCTTTGCGAGCCCCTCCAGCGCGTCGACCATCTCCACCACGTTGACCGATTCGCGCGGGCCGGGGGGGTTCTCGTAGCCGAGCGAGGCCCAGGCCGCCAGGTGGGCGGCATGCCGCGCCGGCTGGGTGGGCGCACCGAAACGCATCATGAGGGAGACCAACACCTGACACTCCACCCAAACCGCGGGAAGGCTCTCGGCAACCACCGGGTCAATTTCGCGGACCCCGAGGGCGATTCCCAGACGCCGCCGCACCACGTGCAACAACAGAAAACGGACCACGTCGATTTCCTCGCTGCGCACCACCTCCTTGCGGCAGCGGCGCATCAAAACATAGTAGTCGTGCTGGCTGAGGCGCCGGAGCATCGGCATTGCGAAATCGAGCAGCAACAACATCTGCGAGGGCGTCGCCGAAGCCAGTTCGTGGGCGCTGTGCGCCGGAGATTTCATGAACTCCAGGAGCAGTCCCTTGGCGCCCTCCACGCTCTGGGTGTGCTTCAACGACTCGGGTTTGATGGAACGCCGCAGGACCGCCGCCGCCGTCAACTGCGAGGGCAGCATCGCCGTCCCCAAAAATGCCAGGTTCGCAGCCGGGTAACCCTTCGTGGAAAGCGTCTCGGCCTTTTCCTTCGCCTTCACCTTCTCGCGCTTCCTCGCCCCGATCGCCGCCGCCGCCCGCGCCGCTGCCGAAAGTTCCGGGACCGGCGCCGGGGCCGACCCTCCCTGCTCCGGGGACAAACCCTGTTCTGCAAGCACCTTCTTGGCGACGCTTGCGAGGAAATCCCCGTTCCACTGGGGATGCAGCCTCAGGATCCGCTCCTCCAGAGTCGGGTGCGTCGGGAAAAAAGTCGAAACCACCCCGCTCCACGCCTGCCCGAAGAACAGGTGGCCGGATTCCGGGGCCGTGGGACTGTTCAGATAGGAACGCTGCGGAAGCCCCCCGATCTTGCGGAGGGCGGACACCACAGGCATCGCAGAGGCGAGGCACTCCGCGGAGGTTGCGTCGGCGGAAAACTCGGTGTCCCTGGCGATCGCCCCCTGCAAAAAGCGGCCGAAGAGGCTGCTCACGAGCCCGACAAACATCATCAGAATCCCAAGCAGGGAGCGGCTCTGGCTTTCCCCGTCGTTTTCCTGCACTGGCGCGCGCCTGCCGGGAGCTGGCCCCTTCTTCGCAGCATTGGCCTTGCCGCCCCAGAACCCGCCGCCCACCGGCGAGTCGGAGGCGATCATCAGACGGCCGGCCCAGCTCAGGAAAAGAATCCCCTGAACCCACACCAGCATTTCAAACTTGAGCCGCATGTCCCCACTCAGGATGTGGCTGAATTCATGCAGCAACACCGCCCGGAGTTCCTCGGTGGTCAGGCGCTCCAGCGCCCCCCTGGTCAGGCCGATCACCGCACTCGAAGCGTCCCGGCCCGCAGCAAAGGCGTTGATGGAAGGCTCCTCGTCCAGCAGCCAAACCTCGGGGATCGGCAGTCCGCCCGCGACAGCCAGTTCTTCCACCATCTCCAAAACCAGTTTTTCACCTGCGTCCTGGGAGGCTGGGTGCAGGCGCCGACCGCCCAGTTCCCTTGCAACACTCGCCCCGCCAAACCGCAATGCGTACGCCCTCACCACCACCCCCACGAGCAGCACCCCCAGAGTCGCAGGCAGGGTCCAGACGATTAGCCGCTGATGCAGCGCCACATCGGAGAGGACGGTGCCGGAGCACAAGGCCACAAGCAGATGCACGGCGACAAACACGCCCGCCATGAGACACATGGCCAGCGTGAACATGCCACCGGAGCGCTGTCGCGACTCTTCCTGTGCCAAAAACAAGTCCATCAATTAGTAGTAGGTCGGTTGCGGGGGATTCTTTACCTGAAACATTAGATAAGATTGCGCAAACCGCTCATTAAACGACCGGCTTTCCCCCACCGGAAAGCCCTGGGGCCGGTGAACAGCACCGGAGCGGACAAACAAAGCCTTTCACTCCAGCGGCTCCGGCAGCCACCGGGCCGGTCAGCGCCCCACGTAAACGGCCTCTTCCGGCCAGTCCCTCCTCAAGTACCCCTCCGTCATGTTCACCGGGAGCACGTAGTTACGCATCGCCCGCACCGGAAGCAAGATGCGAACTGTGCTGACCTCCTCGATCGAATCCTCGCCGTGGTTGCGCCGGAGGCTGGGGATCAGCTTCTCCTGTACCGTCTGCACGATGTCCAGGTCGCTTTCGCCGTCGATAAAGAGGAGCATTGCCAGCTTGCCCTCAATCTCGGCGATGTGGCTCTCAAAAATCACCTCTGTGAAGACAGACTTAACGGCGTTCTCCCGCTGGATATCCTCCAGGAGGCGCTTGTAGGTCACCCCGATCCGGAATTTGATGGTGTACAGGTGGCGGGTGTTGTACTGGCGGGTGCCCGAGGCGGTGAGGTCCACGTTGGCGTAATAGGAGAGCACCCCCTCCTGCTCGAGCCGCTGGCGTTTGCGGCTGACCGTGCGCACGTTCACCCCCGTGCTTTCCCCTATGGCATTGTCCGACTGGCGCGGATCCCGAATCAGGGCGCGCACGATTTTGCGCTCCTGCTCATCCAGGGTGTGCACTTTGGGGGCAGAACTTTCGGAGTCGCGCATCTCCCGAGCTTGGGGGCCGCCCCCGGAGCGCTCAATCAGAAAGTGTCACTTTTTTGTATAAAAACGCGCATATGTGTCCATTTTCTACACCAAAACCCCTTTTTGGCTGTCCGAATACCAGCCAAGGCTGATCCAAAAATGTCTTGAATCTGCCCCAGTTTTCTCTAATCTGTTGGATCCACCCCCGGGGCCGCAATCTATCCTGCTCCCATGAATCAAGTCATCCTCGACGCCACACAGGGCCTCCGTTCCCTGTACTCGCCCGCCAATGAGCACGACGCCTGCGGCGTCGGCTTTATCGCCCAAGTCAGCGGCAAACGCTCCAACCAAGTCCTGCAGTATGCGCTCCAGTCCCTGTGCGCCCTCGCCCACCGTGGAGCCGTGGACGCCGACGCCAAAACGGGCGATGGCGCCGGGGTGGTGACGCAGATTCCTTACAGACTCTTCAAAACCGAGGTCCAGAAGCTCGGCCACAACCTTTACAACGACGGAGACCTCGGGGTGGGGATGATTTTCCTGCCGCATGACAACGCCTACGCCCAGGCCCGGGCCAAGGCCATCATTGAGGAGGTCCTCGAAGCACGCGGCCTCTTCCTCTTCGGCTGGCGCGAGGTCCCGGTCAACATCCGGGTTCTGGGCGACAAGGCAGCCTCCACCCTGCCCCGCATGGAGCAGGTGCTCATCGGAAAGCCCGAGGGCATTGGAGCAGCCGAGTTCGAACGCCGCCTGTTTTTGTGCCGCAACGAGATTGAGAAAAGCGCGGCCGAGGACAAGATCAAGCATTTCTACATCCCCTCCTTTTCCAGCAAGGTCATCAACTACAAGGGGCTGCTGATCTCGCCCTCGCTCCAGAAATTTTACCGGGATCTGCAGAACCCCGACTTTGAGACAGCGATTGCGACCTACCACCAGCGCTACTCGACCAACACGTTCCCGACCTGGCCCCTGGCCCAGCCTTTCCGGATGCTCTGCCACAACGGGGAAATCAACACCCGCCGCGGCAACGTAAACTGGATGGCCGCCCGCGAGGCGGAACTCGAGGCCAACGAGTGGGGCGCGGACATCGACCTGCTCAAGCCCATCATCCAGCCCGGCGGCTCGGACTCGGCCGAACTGGACAACGCGCTTGAGGCGCTGGTGCTTTCGGGCCGCAACCTGCTCGGGGCGATGACCATGCTGGTGCCACCCGCCTGGAAGAGCGACAAGCGCATGTCGCAGCAGCTCAAGGATTTTTACGAGTTCCACGCCTGCCTCAACGAACCCTGGGACGGCCCCGCCTGCCTCGTCTTCACCGACGGCTCGACCGTGGGCGCCTGCCTCGACCGCAACGGCCTCCGCCCCTCCCGTTACAAACTCACCGAGGACGGCATCTTTTCCCTCGGCTCGGAGGTGGGCACCATCGAGTTCGACGACGCGAAGATCGTGGAAAAGGGCCGTATCGGGCCGGGTGAAATGATCGCCATCGACACGGCCTCCGGCCGGTTGCTGCACGACGCCGAGATCAAGGAAGAGCTTGCCGGCAAGAATCCCTACGGCGAGTGGCTCCAGAAACACCTCATCTCCCTCTCAAAGCGGGCGGGTGCCGTGCCGGCTGAGCCCACCGCCCCCCTCGACATCCTGTCCCTCACCCAGCGCCAGCTCGGGTTTGGCTACAGCAGCGAGGAACTGGAGATGATCCTCAAGCCGATGGTCCAGAGCGCAGCAGAAGCCGTCGGTTCGATGGGCGACGACACCCCGCTGGCGGTGCTCTCACTCCAGCCGCGCCTCCTTTACACCTACTTCAAACAGCTCTTCGCCCAGGTCACCAATCCTCCCATTGATCCGATTCGCGAGAAGCTGGTCATGTCGCTCACCGTCCACCTGGGCTGGAGGCGCAACCTGCTGGCCGAGTCCCCCGGGCACGCGAGGCTCGTCCAGCTCGATTCGCCCGTTTTGCTCGAGCACGAGCTCGAAGCCCTGCGCCACCTCGAGGGCGAGGACCATCCGCACGCCACACTCGACGCCACTTGGGCGCTGGCCGAAGGCACCGCCGGGTTGGAGCAGGCCGTCGGCCGTCTCTGCCAGCAGGCGGAAGCCGCCGTGCAGGCCGGAGCACGCATCCTAATTCTGTCGGACCGGGGGATGGACCATGAGCGCGTGGCCGTCCCGATGCTGCTGGCCACCGGTGCGGTGCACCACCACCTCATTCAGACGGGCCGCCGGATGAAGGCCAGCATCGTGTGTGAAACGGGCGAGGCCCGCGACACCCACCAACTCGCCTGCCTCATCGGCTATGGCGCCAGCGCGGTCTGTCCCTATCTCGCCCTGGAAACCTCGCGCGAACTGCTCGACCAACTGCGCGTCTCCGCAAACGCGGGCGTGACCAAGGCCGGTGCGGACGCCGACAAACTCGCCAAGGCGCATGCGCTGAAGGCGGAAACCGATTCCATCACCTACCAGAAGGCGCTTGAAAACGTGCGCAAAGCACTGGAGGACGGTCTTTTGAAGATCATGTCCAAGATGGGCATCTCCGTGCTCGCCAGCTACCATGGCGCGCAGATCTTCGAGGCCATCGGAATCAACACCGCGGTGGTGGACCGCTGCTTCAAGGGCACCCCCTCACAGGTCGCGGGCATCGGCTTCGCCGAAATCGCCGCCGAATCACTCGCCCGCCACGCCAAAGGCTTCGCAGGCGTCCCAACTGAGGGCAAGGATGCCCAACTCGAGGATCCCGGCTACTACCGCTTCCGCCGCGCCGGGGAACGCCACGCGGTGACCCCTCCCGTCATCCAGTCCTTCCACTCCTTCGTCAAAACCAACAACCCCGACGACTACAAAAAGTACGTCGAGGCCGTCAAAGCCCAGCAGCCGATCTCCTTTAAGGACATGCTCGAGCTGGTGCCCAAGGCACAGCCCGTGCCGATTGAAGAGGTGGAGTCGGTCGAGGACATCCGCCAGCGCTTCACTTCCGCCGGCATGTCCCTTGGGGCCCTCAGCCCGGAAGCCCACGAGGCCCTCGCCATCGCGATGAACCGCATCGGAGGCAAGTCCAATTCCGGGGAAGGCGGCGAAGACCCCGAACGCTTCAAGCGCCGCGAAAACGGCGACCTGGCCAACTCCGCGATCAAGCAGGTGGCCAGCGGCCGCTTCGGCGTGACGGCGGCCTATCTGGCCAGTGCGAAGGAGATCGAAATCAAGATGGCCCAGGGCGCCAAGCCCGGCGAAGGCGGCCAGTTGCCCGGCCACAAGGTTACAGCCCTGATCGCCCGTCTGCGCCACACCGTGCCGGGAGTGATGCTCATCTCCCCCCCGCCCCACCACGACATCTATTCGATCGAGGATCTGGCCCAACTTATCCACGACCTGAAGGAGGTCAACCCGCGGGCCAAGGTCTGCGTCAAGCTCGTCGCGGAATCCGGCGTGGGCACGGTCGCCGCCGGCGTTGCCAAGGCGCACGCCGACATCATCCTCATCTCGGGCCACGACGGCGGCACGGGCGCCTCGCCCCTCTCGTCGGTCAAGCACGCGGGCACGCCGTGGGAACTGGGCGTCGCCGAGGCCCAACAGGTCCTCATGATGAACAACCTTCGCAACCGCATCGTGCTCCGGACCGACGGCGGCATGCGCACCGGAATCGACATCGTGCAGGCGGCCATCCTGGGCGCTGAGGAGTTCAACTTCGGCACGGCCGCCCTCATCGCACTCGGGTGCGTCTACGTGCGCCAGTGCCACCTCAACACCTGCCCCGTCGGCATCGCCAGCCAGGACGAACGCCTCCGGGCCAAGTTCAAAGGCTCGCCCGACATGATCGTCAACTTCTTCAACAGCGTGGCGGAGGAGGTGCGCGGGATTCTCGCCAGCCTCGGAGTCCGCTCCATCAAGGAGATCATCGGCCGCACCGAATTCCTGCGCCAGCGCCATGTCGCGGACCATCCGAAGGCCAACCTGCTGGACCTGTCGCGCCTGCTGGTGGACGTGGCTGCCTCGGACCCGACGCAACCCCGCTACTGCACGCGCTCGCGCAACAACGGGGTCCACGAGGCGCCCCTGGACGACACGGTCCTCCAGGACGCCAAGGACGCGATCACTGAGCAGATGCCCATCTCGCTCAAGTACAAGGTGCACAACACCAACCGCTCCGTCGGCACGAAGGTTTCCGGCGAAATCGGCTACCAGTGGGGGGACGCGGGGTTGCCGGATGGCACCCTGGAGCTGCTGCTTGAAGGCAGCGCCGGACAGAGCTTCGGCGCCTTCCTGGCCCCCGGCGTGCGCCTCGCTCTCACGGGCGAAGCCAACGATTACGTCGGCAAGGGCATGAGCGGCGGCGAGATCGTCGTGCGGCCCCCGCTCAAGCACCGCTTCCAGCCCCACCTCAACTCCATCGTGGGCAACACCTGCCTCTACGGAGCCACAGGCGGCCGCCTCTTCGCAAACGGCCGGGGCGGGGAGCGCTTCGCGGTTCGCAACTCCGGAGCGGTCGCCGTCATCGAAGGAATCGGCGACCACGGCTGCGAATACATGACGGGCGGCACCATCGTCGTGCTCGGAGACACCGGGAAAAACTTCGGCGCGGGGATGACCGGCGGGATGGCCTTCGTTCTGGATACCAGCGAACGCTTTGCCGACCTGTACAATCCGGGCCTGATCATCATCGAGCGGCTCGACGCCGCCACGGAGGTGATCCTGCACGAGTTGGTTTCCAAGCACGTCGCAAACACGGGCAGCGCGCGCGGCACCGAGATCCTCGCGGACTGGCCGGCCTTCTCGAAGTCCTTCTGGGCGGTCCAGCCCCGGCCACCGGCGGCGAAACCCTCGGAAGCCAAGCCGGTGGCCAGCTCGGAAACCGTCATCTCCGAAAAGGTGATCGCGACCCAGCCCTAGCGGCACTGCCGTTTGAAACAAGAAACCGGCCGCCCCGTAAAAAGGGCGGCCGTTTTTTGTGCCGCCCCCTGCCTCTGCAGCAATTTCTTGCGGAGCACGCGGCTCTTGGCTCTGCTGTGCCAAGATTCCTCCTCCCATGAAACTCCCCGCCATCGCCCCCATCTACGCCTGCGCTGCCCTGTTTGCCCCTGCCCTCCTCGCCCAAGCTCCGCCTTCTTCCGGAGAAAAGGCGCTCTCCTTCGAGGCGCTTTTCAACGGCACGGATTTTACCGGCTGGGAACAAAAGGGAAACTGGGTCTTTGAAGACGGCGCCATCTTCCGCAAGGAAAAGGGCGGGAGTCTCGTCTACAAGGCCAAGCCCATTCCCGACGACTTTGAGCTGCGCTTCGAATGGAAGATTTCGGAGAAGGGCAACAGCGGCGTCTATTACCGGCCGGGCCAGTACGAATACCAGGTGCTCCACAACCAGGGGCACCCCGACGGCCGCAACCCCCGCACCAGCGCCGCTTCGGTCTACTATTGCATGCCCCCGGCCAAAGACGCCACCCGTGCGCAGGGCGAGTGGAACCAGGCCCGCATCGTTTGCAAAGGCACGGTCATCCAGCACTGGCTCAACGGCGAGAAGGTAGTCGATTTTGACTACGCAAATCCGAAGTGGGCTGCGGAAGTCGAACTACTGCGCGTGCGCGGGGGCACCCTCTCCGCCCGGGGCGCGTTCCTGAGCCTCCAGGACCACGGCGACCTCGTCTGGTACCGGGACATCCTCCTGCGGACCATCCCCCCGGGCGAAAAACTTGAAAGCGCCAACATCACCCCAGCGGAGGTTCCCGAGGTGATGCTCGAAAAGGAAAAGAAGTTCGTGGAAGCCAGGCAGGCCGCGGAGCGCGAGAAAGCCAAGAAGTAAGGCCCCCTCCGGAGCAATGGGTGCGGGGTTGACCCCTGTAGGCGGAACCGCCATGGTTTGAAGTTTATGAACTACGATCTGATCGTCATCGGCGGCGGACCCGCCGGCTACGTGGCAGCCATCCGCGCCGCGCAACTGGGAAAAAAGGTTGCCTGCGTGGAAAAGGAGCGCGCCGGTGGAACCTGCCTGAACTGGGGCTGCATTCCCACCAAGTCATTGCTCCGCAATGCAGAGCTCTACCACATTTTTGCCCACCGGGCGGCTGAATTCGGCATCAAGGCGGACAACGTCTCCTTCGACTGGAGCAAGATCGTGAGCCGTTCGCGGGATGTCTCCGACAAGAACGCCGGAGGCATCGAGTTTCTTTTTAAGAAGAACAAGGTCGACTACATCCGCGGCGAGGCAACTCTGGAAAAGGCCGGCTCGGTGACGGTCAAGGCGGCAGACGGCAAGGTCGAGACCCACAGCGCACCCAAGATCTTGGTCGCCACCGGCTGCCTTCCCAGGCCGATGCCCGGCTTCGCCTTCAACGGCAAGACCGTCATCTCCAGCAAGGAGGCGATGATCCTCCCCGAGCAGCCCAAGAGCCTTGTGGTCATCGGCGCCGGCGCGATCGGAGTGGAGTTTGCCTACTTCTACAACGCCTTCGGCACCAAGGTGACCGTGGTCGAGATGCTTCCCAACCTGCTGCCGGTTGAAGACACCGAGGTCTCGCAGGCTCTGGAAAAGTCCTTCCAAAAGCAGGGCGTCAAGGTCCTCACCTCCCACAAGACGGTCAAGACCGCCGCAACGGATGCCGGGGTCAAGATCACCGTCGAAGATGCCAAGGGCGCAACCCAGGACATTGAGGCGGACGTCTGCCTCGTGGCCATCGGCGTCCAGCCGCTGCTTCCCGGCGGCGGACTCAAGCTGGCGCTCAACGAAAAGGGCTATATCCAAACCAACGACCGCTACGAAACAAACGTTCCCGGAGTCTACGCAGCGGGCGACATCATCGGCCCACCCTGGCTCGCGCACGTTGCAAGCTTCGAGGCGATCCAGGCGGTCAACGGCATGTTCCAACCCGGCTTCAAGCCGCGCAAGGTGAGCAACTTCCCGGGCTGCACTTACTGCCAACCGCAGGTGGCGAGCGTCGGCCTCACCGAACGCGCCGCCAAGGAAAAGGGCGTCGCATTCAAGGTTGGCAAATTCCCGTACGCAGCGAGCGGTAAGGCCCGTGCGATCGGGGAGATCGAGGGCTTTGTGAAACTGATTCTCGGCGAGCCCCACGGCGAGGTGCTGGGAGCGCACATCATCGGTTCGGAAGCCACCGAGTTGATCGCCGAACTGGGCCTCGCAATCACGCTGGAAGCCACCATCGACGAAATCGAAGGCACCATCCACGCGCATCCCACCCTGAGTGAGATGATCCACGAAGCCACCGCCCAGGCCCACGGCCACGCCATCCACATCTAGGCGCGACTCTCGTCAGAAAACACCCACTTCAACCAGACCCGCACACCTCTCTTATGAGTCACCCATCGCAACTCGAACAGCTCAAGCAATTCACCAAGGTCGTCGCAGACACGGGCGACTTTGAGTCCATGCGCGAATTCAAGCCCCTGGACGCCACCACCAACCCCTCCCTCATCCTCCAGGCCGCCACCAAGCCCCAGTACGCCCCCATCCTTGAAAAGGCCATCGCCGACCGCAAGCACTCCGGGCTCGCAGGCGCAAAGCAGGTCGACGACATCATCGATCACATCCTCATCGCCTTCGGCCTCGAGATCCTCAAAATCGTCCCTGGCCGCGTTTCCACCGAAACCGACGCACGCCTCTCCTTCGACGTCGATGGCACGGTGGCCAAGGCCCGCGACCTCATCGCGCTCTATGAAAAAGCGGGGATTTCACGCGACCGCGTTTTGATCAAGATCGCCTCCACCTGGGAAGGCATCAAGGCGGCTGAGATCGTCCAGAAGGAAGGAATCCACTGCAACCTGACGCTCCTGTTCTCCATGCCCCAGGCGGTCGCCTGCGCCGAGGCGAACATCCAGCTCATCTCCCCTTTTGTCGGCCGCATCTACGACTGGTACAAGGCCGCCAACAAGCGCGAGTACACGGGAGCCGAGGACCCCGGCGTGCAGTCTGTCACAAGCATCTTCAACTACTACAAACACTTCGGCCATGCCACAGAGGTCATGGGAGCCAGCTTCCGGAACGTCTCCCAGATCGTGGAACTGGCCGGGTGCGACCTGTTGACCATCTCCCCGGACCTGCTTGCCAAACTCGCCGCCTCCACCGATCCGATCGAGCTCAAGCTCGACGAGGCAAAGGCGAAGGCGACCCCGGTGAAGCGTCTCCCCGTCGACGAAAAATCCTTCCGCTTCCTCTTCAACGAGGACGCCATGGCTACTGAGAAGACCGCTGAAGGCATCCGCAAGTTTTCCGCCGACATCGTCAAGCTCGAGCAGGTCGTCGCCTCCCACCTCTAGCCGCAACCGGCGCTCCGGCGAAAGACTCCCTTCCGCCGGCGCCCGCTGACTAAAGAATCTGTTTTTGCCGCAGCGCTCCCGCAGTGCTGCGGCAAAACTGTTTTCAGCACCCGCCCTCCTCCTCCTCCAGCGCCCCCGCCCCCACTCAAACAGGTGAAGCCCGACTCTTCTGAGCTCCCCCCCGAGGTACGCGCGGCCCTCCGGGTCTACCGCGCCGCGCTGCCTCTGGTGACCGCCGTACTGCTGCCCGGGTACCTTGCCAGAATGGTGCGCCGCGGCAATTACAAGGAGGGCTTCTGGCAGCGACTCGGACACTTCAGCGGGGACGCCACAGCGCGCCTGCGCGCCCACCGCTGGACCTGGATCCGCTCCATAAGCGTTGGGGAAACCCTGGTCGCACTCAAACTGGCCCGCGCACTCCACGCCTCGGACTCAAATTTGAGAATCGCCCTCTCAGTAACCACCTCCACCGGCTATGCGCTGGCCAAGGAAGCTGCCTCCGACTGGCTCTTTCCCATGTACAACCCGCTCGACAACCGCTCCGCCGTCGGACGCGTTTTGAGTGCGCTCCGCCCCGAACGACTCATCCTGATCGAGGGCGAGATCTGGCCCAACCTGGCCTCCGCCTGCCGCGAAGGTTCCATCCCCCTGCTCCTGGCCAATGCGCGCCTTTCCCCGCGTTCGGCGGCCGGTTTTGCCAAATGGCGCAAATGGACCGCCCCGTTTTTCGGGCTCCTCGACTGGGTCGGCATCCCGGAGGAGGCGGACCGCGAGCGCTGGATCTCGGTGGGCGCCCCACCTGAAAGCGTGCAGGTGACCGGCAGCATCAAGTACGACCAGGACAATGCGGCCACAACCGCGCCCAACCGTGCCCTTGAGTCTCTAATCCTCGCCACCGGAATGCCCGCAGGCACCCCGCTTCTGGTCGCCGGCAGCACCCATGACGGGGAGGAACTCATCCTTGCAGAGCTGCTTGCAAAGTGGCGCAAAGCCCATCCCTCCCTCCGGCTCCTGCTCGCCCCCAGGCATGTGGAACGGATTCCAGCCCTCCTGCGCGAGCTCGCACCCCTCGGACTCCAGATCCTCAGGCGCACCGAACTCCCCGTGCAGGCCGACTGGGACATCCTTGTTTTGGACACCACCGGCGAACTCAGGGACTGGTACTCCCTCGCCACCTTGGCCTTTGTCGGCAAAAGCCTCACCGCCCACGGCGGCCAGAACCCAGTGGAGCCGGCCCTTGCGGGCAAGCCTGTCGTGTTCGGCCCCCACATGGAAAACTTCGATTCGGTGGTCCGCCTGCTCCTGCAGGCCGAAGGTGCCGTCCAGGTGGACGGTCCCGCTGCGCTCGAAGCGCAGGTCACCGCACTGCTTGGCGCGCCCGAGCAGAGGGAAGCGCTCGGGCAGAATGCGATCCGCTCGCTCTCCGCTCACCAAGGCGCGACCCGCCGCACTGTAGCTGCAATTCTCAATTCTGACAATTACGCGGATGGAGCGCAGAGGAGGCACTAAGCGTCCCTTTGAGGGGGCTTCGCCTCGAGGGGTGAGAGGGCGGAAGAGGAATTAGGTGTACCCCCTCGGGTACACGCTCACCTCCCGGCCACAAATCAAACCCAGCCTGATCGGCTATAACCACATGCTGGGCGCTTGGATCCATTTTGATGATCTCCCTTAACCAAAGACCTTTGCACTCCAGGCTCACCGTCGGAAGATCGGCGAAAACAGCCGATCCCTCTACCGCCTCCAACGCACCGTAGAGGGAGTTCCAAGTATACCGGGCTCGACGCTTCACCTCAGGCCGAACGCCTTTGGTGATCCACACTTTGCGCAACTCGGTATGGAGACCAATGCGAGCCTCATCCATGATCCAAACCATCACTCGCGTACCTGCTTGGATTTGGAGCGCATCAAGTTTTTGGGCCACCTCTTTTTTGAATGCCTCTCCCGCTGCTGGATTCTCACCGGGATGCCTTGGGCCACGGCACGCGCAACACCACGCCTAATTTTATTAGCCACTGCCACACAGTTACATACAGCCTGATGCTCTGGTGCTTTTCCTCTAGCCAGAGGCGTACCGCCTCTGCTGTCGTCCAACACCCGCTTTCGACCCCCTTTTTGAGTTGCTCCACAACGGAAGCGGGTACGCCGCGAAATGAACCCTCTCCAGGCCACGGCTTTTGGCGCCCCAGAAGCCCCTCAAAGCCCCACTCACGAAACGCCTTAAACCATAAAAAGATACAGCTCTGTGAGTTCGCGCAGATTTTGGCGACCTCCTCACTGGTGTACTCCCCAGTAGCCGCCAATTTTACACAGAGGAGCCGTACCTTACTCCTCACGTCACGGAAAACAGTGAAGAACCTTTGCTTGGAGAGAAAAATGTGACCGTCATCACAGCCCATGGAATTAGCTGTCTGACATGGCACACGCTGACTTTGACCAATCGCGGTTCATCGCGGCCCTCACCCGGCATCAACCGGCGCTGGAGGCGTTTTGTCATGCGCAGTTGGGGAACCGGCAGGACGCGCAGGAGGCTCTACAACTGACGTGCGTGAAGCTGTGGGAAAAGGCGGCGGAGTGGGATGCGACAACGCAGTTTCTACCGTGGGCCTTCGCTGTGGCACGGTTCACCGTGCTCTCGCTGGTTCGTGATCGGATGCGCGACCGTCTGGTATTTGACGAGGATGTGGTGCTCGCCATGGCGCACGAGACGGAGACGGTGGCGGCGGATTTCGAGGAAAGGCGCGAGGCCTTGGCTACCTGCTTGCAGAAGCTCAAAGAGGAGCAACGCGGCATCCTGCAAGCTCATTACCTCACCGGCCGCACCGTGCGCGAAATCGCCACCACCACGCGACGCAGCGAAAGCGCGGTGAAGATGACCCTGCTGCGTCTGCGCGAACAACTCAGCGAGTGCATTCAACGTCAACTCCATCCGTCCGTATGAACCCCGACGCTCCATCACCCTCGCATCGCTCACTGGAGCAACGTCTGCTGCACCTTCTGCAGGCCGTACGCGACACGCGAGACACCTCGGCGCGGACCGAACTAAATGCGCTGCTGCGCGAGAATGCCGATGCACGCGCAACCATGCCTCGTCTCATGGTGGATGAGCAGGCACTCATCAGTCGTTTCCGCGATGACAGCATCGTGGCGTTGCTGGAACCTGTTCAGGCGGCGACTTCACCGCTGAGCACGAGCAGACGTTGGTTGGCATGGCGTCCGCTCGCGGCGGCAGCGGCGGGGTTGATGATTGGGTTGTTTAGCGCGTCGATGGTGTTTGGTTTTGGGGTGCGTCCGGTGGAAAGGGTGATGTCGCTCATTCAAGAGAGCTTTGAGAGCGGACCGCCCCCAATTGTGACGGGCATGCCGCAGGAGCTGAACCAATGGAGTGGAGACTTCTCGGAGATCGTTGACGCGCAGCAGGGAATGAAGCCCAAGGAGGGTAGGCGGATGGTTCGACTGCTACGTTCCGACTTTGAAGGGAAGACTTCCTCAAAACCAAGCCAGCAGGGCGATCTGATGCGAGTTGTTGATGTGCGCTCTTTTCTGCGCGAGGCGGGTGGCGGTGAGGTGGTAATCACGCTGTCGGCTCTGCTCAATGCAGCACCTTTCCCGGATGCGGAGAGCTATGAAGGGGCGGTCACTCTTTGGGCACTCGGCACAAGTTTTCCTACGGAAGAAAGCCTGATGGAAGATGCGCTGGCTCACAGTGTCGGCATATGTCGCCCAATCGACCGCGATGTGAACACGTGGCAGAGCGCTTCCACGCGTCTGCTGCTGCCTCCGGGTACCGAGATGGTCCTGTTGAAGGTGTCCTTCAGCCCCAAACCTGCGAGCGGCCAGAGCCTGTCACCACTGCCCGACCACGTGAGCTTCGCCGGGCACTTCGTAGATGACGTGCGTGCGTCCGTCACCGTCCGCAAACCGGTGTCCAACCGCCGGAGTCAGGCGCTGCCGTAAGACACACCGACTCCTCCGCCCATTCTTGCCCACCACACCCTTTCTGTCGGCATTCTTGAAACCCCTCGCATGAGCCCACCTCGCCAGGCCACGACCAGTCCGTGGAAATCCGACAGCAGTGACTTCCCTCTCCCAGTGTCACAGGGCAGTGGCGCAAGCAGTGTTGGCACGAATTGATCACCAGCCCAATCACAGTTCCGGAAGCAAGTTCATGAAAAGCCCACTCACACTCCTCACCGTCCTGCTGCTAGGGCCAATGACCGCGCTGCACGCCGCAGAATCGACCATGCCCCGCGTGCCCCCTGACGCCACGTTCAGCCAAATCGCGCAACCCACCGGCTTCCCGCCCGAAATGCCAAAACTCAGCGACGTCTGCATGCGGCTTTTCAGGCTCGACCAAAAGGCTGCATCCGCGGAACGCATGCTCACCGCCGGCAGCGAGTTCCACATCACGCGTGGAGTCTGGTCTTACATCGAGGAAGAATCCTTTATCAAGAGCGTCCGGGCAAAGGGTTGGGAGTTCCAGGGAAGCCTTTGCATGACCTTGCTCGATCCTGCCCTCGCCCTGCGTGACCGCGAGGACAAACCCATCGGGACGAATGGGCAAGGCGACAAGTCCCCCTTCCGCGGCGACAACGCGAACCCGGAATACCGCCGTCGTTATCTCGAAAGGGCGAAACGATTGGTGGACCTGGGCGTCACCAACTTCCAGCGCGACGACCCGGACGAGGGCTTTTTCGACTGGGGTAAGAAGGGCCGCCGTGCTGCCATCCCCGACGCAGATTTATTGGAGTTCCACCGCTGGGCACGCACAGAGATCGAAAAGCACGCGGGCCGCAAACTAACCTTCAGCACGAACTGCCACACGGATCCGCCCTTCATGCAGGTGTTCGACTACCGCATGACCGAGGTGCGTTTTCGATCCATGGACGGGACGAAGGAACTCATCAGCCCAAGCCGTGTTCGCGAGATCGGCCTCACCGCACGCAGGGAAAAAAAGCTCTTTGTGCTTACCGGACAGGAAGACAGGCCTGCCGAGGACTACCGCTGGATCTGGGCGACGAGCTACGCCACGGGCAATCTTTACATCGTGCCCTGGGACCAGTTTCAGAACGTCGTCCTCGATCCGGTCACGAGGGCCCCACGCACTCCCGTCAATCAACTGCCACGCATCTTTATAACACAGGAGAGGTTCGCCGACCTGACCGGCTTCGTCCGAGCCAATGCAGATGTCCTTGATGGCTACGAAGAGGCAGCCGTGGGCGGCTACGATTTGCCAGACACGCGATTCGGCGATGATGCCCCCGTGCACATCAAGAGCGGCAGCGGCAAGCTCAGCGCCTTCTTACGTGCCAAGCCAGGCGATGCGAATGCCCCCGTGGTAATCCACCTCGTGGAACGGGAGCAAGGCGCAGCCACGACGCTAAGTCTGCCCACCGCGAGATTCTTCGGTAAGCATGCGCTTAAGGTGACGCTGCGCGAGCCTGTTGCCTATGATGCTGCGCAGCATGCTCAGGTCGAGAAGGACAAGAACTACCGCGGTCTGATTCGCGAGACCTCCCTGACCCCGACCACCGAAGGCGCATCGACTCTCGTGTCAGTCCCCGCACTGAACCCTTGGGGAATTCTGGTGGTAGAGAAGCTGCCATGAATCGCCACGCCATGAAAGACACCGTCAAACTCCTCACCGCCCTGCTGCTCGCTCCTTTGGCTGCGCTGCACGCTGCGGCACCATCCAAGGACTCCCGCATTGTCATCGCCAGCGAGGCGGGCGCGAAGCTCGACAGTGATGTGACCAAAGGCGGCGGCAGCGATGACACGGCGCTCGTCCAGAGCATCCTCGACCGGGCGCCGAAACTGGGTGCGCTCAAACTTGTTGTGGATGGACCGATCCAGGTTGCCGGGCTCAAGGTTCATTCCAACACGACCATCGAGTGCCTCAACCGTGCGTGCGGTTTCTACCTCGCGGACAACTCCAACCGTCCGCTCATTGCCAATGCAACGCCGCAACCGGAAGGGCGCGCGGAGCAAAATCTGTCTTTCCTCGGTGGCACCTATAACGGTAACGCGGAACACCAACAGCACACAACGCCCGAACACGGGTGGACGACCGCGTTCGCTTTGCACGGCGTGGAGCAGGTGCTGTTTCGCGATGTCTCGCTGACGAACTCGCGCACCTTCGCTGTGTATCTCACGAACTGGCGGCGTGTGGTATTTGAGAACATCTACATCAACCTCGACCACATTCCAAAGCAGTCGAATCAGGACGGCATTCACATCCAAGGGCCCGGCCAGTTCCTGAGCATCCGCAATGTGCAGGGGCGCGCCTGGGACGATATGATCGCGCTAAACATTGATGACCTCCTTGGAGATTGGGACAGCGACGGGAAGTTTGTTCGTGATCCCGCATCCATGAAACGCTTCGGCAGCGCCGCTGGTATTGGGCCGGTGAGTGATGTGGACATCGATGGAGTGCAGGCCGACGACTGCGCCCAGGTCCTCCGCATCCTGTCGCGCGCCTCGCGACTGGACCGCGTTTCCATCCGAAACGTCAAGGGCACCTACCGGGATTTCGGTGTCTGGATCACCCCCTATTTCCGCGAGGGCGGAAACATCGGGCGGCTGGAGTTCGAGAACATCGACCTGCGTCCTGTAGGTCCGCGGGCCTACGACTACGTGCCGCCGTTCCTGTTCTGGATTGCCGGAAAAATGGAACAGGTGACGCTCAAGAACATCAGCAGCCACACCCCCATTGACGACCGTCCGCTCGTGTGGATTCAACCGGACGCCAAGATTGACCAGCTGCGCATTGATGGCCTGAATGTTCATGACCCGCGCAAGGAAATCGGTCGTGCGCCGCTCATCCGCGCCGATGGCCGCATCGGGTTGCTGCAGGTACGCGATGCCATGGTGCAGAGACCAAACGCACCCCCCCCCGCCGGTGCATTGATTGGTACCTCCATGGACCGTTCCGCGCTGAAGTCGTTCATGGATGCCCGTGCAGGGATCGTGACACCTCCGGGAAGAGGCCGGCGTGGCTGGCCGGAGGGCCAAGGCTACCTGACGTCACAGCCGCAGATTCAGCGACTGCAAATCGACCATGTCGTCGCCGAAGGTTTGGAGCAGGTCCTCGATCATCAAGCCGGAACCATCGGAAGCCTCGACCTTCGTGAGATCTCGATCCCCGCCGCCACGAAAACCGTTCACCAAGGCGGCGAGGCGAGGACCGTCGAAACCCGAAAGTCATCCGAACAATAGAACCACCCAGCATGAACCGAAGACACTTTCTGCAATCCCTCGGCGCAACTGCGCTCACATTTCCCTGGTTTTCACGCCTTGCACTGCATGGTGCCGAGGCCACGAGGGGCCCACGGCGTCTCGTCTGCATTGGGCTGGACTTTGGGTTACGGCCCGAGTCGTTCTTCCCGACGCATCAGGGGCCCGAACTGGAGCTGACAGCCTTGTTGAAGCCGCTTGAGCGCTGGCAGCAGAAGATGACTGTGTTTTCGCAACTCGAGCATCCCGGCGTCCAGGGCGGGCACTATGGGGTGCATGCTTTTCTGAGCGGCGTGCGCCGCGAGCAGGCCGCCGGATTTGCGGATGGTTGTGTGTCGCTGGATCAGTTGGTCGAGGAGCATTGCGGCGGGCTCACGCGCTTTCCATCGCTCTGTCTGGGGGTGGGAAGCGGCGATGCGATTTCATGGACGCGCTCGGGTATTGCGGTGCCAAAGATAGAAGACCCCGGGGCTGCATTTGACATGCTCTTTCAACCCCAACGTAAGTCTGCCGCAGCAGCCCGACGCGCGGAATTGTCCGAGAATGAATCCGCCCTCGCGCTGATCAGCCAGGATGCGAAACGCGTCGCCCCCCATTTGGACCGTTGGGACCGCGAGAAGATGGAAGAGTTTATGGGGGCGGTGCGGGATTTTGAACGTGCCAACGCCACCAATATGGCATGGCTGGACAAACCACTGCCCGTGACCGCCGGTAAAAAGCCTGCGTGGAAAAACGATGGCTGCATGGACCGCGTGCGCGCAAATTTCGATGTCGCAGCGCTGGCGCTTCAGGCCGACGCCACCCGCATCGTCACGTTGAATATCGGCGGGTCGCTGCCGGTGACAAACATCCCCGGGATCAATCGCGGCTACCACGATCTTTCACACACTGGTCAGGACCCGGAAAAGCTGCGGCAACTGCACATCATTGAGTCCGCGTTGATGGCTGAACTGGATTACTTTTTAGAACGCCTCTCGACGATGAAAGACATCGGCGGCAGTTGCTTGCTGGACGACACCACCGTTGTCTTTGGAAGCGGCATGGGCAATGCCAGCGCACACGCGAACACCAACCTGCCCTTGGTGCTAGCCGGCGGCGGCTTCAAGCATGGACAGCATCTCTTCTTCCCCAAACAAGGCCGCCAACAAACTCCGCTCTGCAATCTCTTCGTGACGCTGCTCCAACAAATGGGCATCGAGCGGGACAAGTTCGGATCGAGCGCCGGGAACCTCAATGAATTTTTGGTTTAGCATGCAGCGGCCTCTCCTTACCCTCCTTGTGTTGGCGTTCAGCAGGCTCCAGGCCGCTGAGACTGCCTCATTCAAACCCGATGCCTTCCTCTCACGGTATTGTCTTGGGTGTCACGACGCTGAGGTCCAAAAGGGCGACCGGCGGCTCGATGATTTACCATTGAGTATCGGCACGAACATCAGCACCGCCGAGCGTTGGCAGGAGGTGCTGCATCAACTCCAACTCGGCGAGATGCCCCCGGCGGAGAAGAAGCAACCCAGCGACGAGGAGCGCCGGGCGTTGCTCGCCTGGATCGACGGACAACTCCTTCAGGTCCAGTCCGACGGGCAAGATAGAGGTGGACGCGTGGTGCACCGGCGGCTGAGCCGTGCGGAATATCGGCATACAATGCAGGACCTCTTTGGGTTCGATGGTGACTTCGATCCCACGACGAGCTTTCCCGGAGACGATGAGATGGAGGGCTTTCGCAATATTGGTTCGGCATTGCACACGTCGAGGCATCATTTGGAGATGTACTTAAAAGCAGCCGATGCGGTGCTCGATCAGGCCTACGACCTCGCCGATGTAAATGGGAGACCGGAGGTCAAACAATGGAAGGACAGCGCCGAAAACATGTCCCCGCTCAATGATGCGTTCGGTCTTGGCGTCATTAGCGCGGAAAAAGCGAACGGCCCGGCTTACATTCATCTCAGCCACGGCCTCCGCAACAAGGAGCTGATCTTTGACAGCAAGCTCTTCCTGAGTCGTCTGGGCGACACCGGCGTGCCGCACTCCGGTTGGTACGACGTTGAAGTCGAGGCGACGGCAGCGAACCGGCATCATCCCTATGGCAAGGATCTCATGCTCGGACTCTTGTTGCCGTACTATAAGGACCTGAGGTCCTATTACGACGAATCCCAGCCAATGCAGCTTGGCATCGGCAGGCAGGTGGAGGGGATGAAAGGCAATGGCTGGCGGCTCATTCCCCCAAACATCATTCACGCCACCGAATTGCCGGATGATCGGTTTATCACCGTCCGCGCGCGGATCTGGTTGGATCGAGGCACGGTGCCATACCTCTCCTGGATCGACGGTCCTCCCAAGGGCACGCGCGGCCAGTTCATTTCCACCAAGCTCTACAAATACGACCCCAGCGTGCCGAAGATCGAGACGCACATCTGGGAGAATCTCGCCCTCCGCGCGGAACGCGACAAACTCTATAAGCACCTGTACCAAGGGCCAGAGGTTCGCGTGCATTACTGGCAGATCACAGGCCCCGAGCGCGACGGCAAGCCCCATCCCGCTAGGTTGATCCTCTTCGCTGGCATCGCGCCCGATGAAAAACAAATCGATCCCGCCCGACTGCAAACTGAACTGCAAGGCCTGGCCAGCCGCCTCTTTCGTCGGCAGGTGAATGCTGACGACGTCGCCCTGTATGCGGGAGCCGTACAGAAGCGTCTTGACGGCATGACGCGCTACGCCGACGCCGCGAGGCCAGTTTTCAAGGCGCTGCTCTGTTCCACGGAGTTTTTGTTTCTCACCGAGCCGGCGTCGGACTCGGAGACCATCACGCCGCAGCAATTGGCGAGCCGCCTGTCTTATTTTCTAACGGCGGGTCCACCCGATCAGATGCTCCGCTCGCTTGCGGACAAGGCAGCGCTCGACCCCATCACCGTTCGCAGTGAGACCGAACGCCTCCTTGATTCGCCGCGCGGTGAACGGTTTCTGCGGCTCTTTACTGAACAGTGGCTCGGACTGAACAAACTGGGCGCGATGCCGCCCTCGAAGGAAACCTTTCCATCCTACCACATCGACCGATTGGAATCCGCCATGCGGGAGGAAACGTGGAGGTTCATCGCCGAACTCATTCGCACCAACCAACCGGTCACCGCCCTTGTGGATGCCGATTTCACGTATCTCAATGCAGGGCTTTCCCGGCTCTACGGCGTGTTGAACGTTGCTGGCGATAACCTACAGCGGGTCACCCTGCCCAGCGACTCACCTCGCCGCGGACTGCTTGGGCATGCCAGCATTCTCACAGTGACTGCGAACGGCGTGGAGACCTCGCCGGTAAAGCGAGGTGTCTGGATGCTGGAGACGCTCTTTGGGACACCGCCCAAGCCGCCGCCCCCAAACGTACCGCCCATAGAGCCCGACATCCGTGGCGCCACCACGATCCGGCAGCAACTGGAAAAACACCGCTCAGTGCAAGCCTGTGCCGACTGCCACGCAAAAATTGATCCCCTCGGTTTCGCATTGGAAGCCTATGACCCTATCGGCGGATTCCGCTCCGCCTATCCCAATGGCGCCCCGATCGATCCCACCGGCGAATACCGTGGCGTGGTTCTTCAAGGTCCCTCCGACATCCGCGCCTATCTTTCAAGCCACCCGGCTTTTCTCGCCCAACCCCTCGTTCACAAACTACTCACCTACGCTCTCGGGCGGACTCTTGGCCCCGGCGACCAGCCCGCTCTCCGCAGACTGCAGGCGAATTGGGAGGCCAAAGGCTTCAGGCTCCGCGAGCTCATCCACCTCGTCACCACTTGCGAACTGATGAACCGGCCTTAACGGCATTGATTTTAATCACAGCCATCCCACAGCCTGAGGAAACCGAGGTTCTGAAGGGACTTTTACAGAGGGAGGGCGGCGAAATTTGAGCGGAGGCAATTGCAGCTTTCGTGA
>JBIKSY010000424.1:0-2561 GCA_044348365.1 Chthoniobacteraceae bacterium | reverse complement strand
TTCCGTCACAAATTACTGATGTTATTTGCCTCTGATGAAGCTCCGATATGGCGCGGAGTATTCCTGGTTGAGAAAATGAAAGAACATGAACACTGACCCCTAGTTTCCAAATTACTGATGTTATTTGCCTCTGATGAAGCTCCGATATGGCGCGGAGTATTCCTGGTTGAGAAAATGAAAGAACATGAACACTGACCCCTAGTTTCTCCCGGCAGGCTGGTGCCAATCGGAATCCACCGGATAGCCTTTTGCTCGAACGCGTCGAAGCGCTGGCAGAGTTCAGTAAGTGGGGGTCAGTGTTCATTTTATTTCCGTCACAAATTACTGATGTTATTTGCCTCTGATGAAGCTCCGATATGGCGCGGAGTATTCCTGGTTGAGAAAATGAAAGAACATGAACACTGACCCCTAGTTTGAACGCGTTGGATTGTATCGTACCTCCCTCTCTTGAAGGTGCTTCTCCTCCAGCAGCTTTCCGTCATGCCGGAGGCATGAAAGCCATTAGCCGGCGGTTGAGCGTAGCGACACCGCCGGAACCCCACGCAAATCAGAACGCATCCCAACGGGATGCCAGCATGCACTCGGAGTGTTGTCGCACACTCGGACCGCTCGGTGCGCATCCCCTCAGGATGCGATTCTTTTGGGGCGTATTCTCCGGTGGTTTCGCTGCGATGCTTCCGGCATTCGATCCGTCGCTTTCGATGATATTGTCAGCCAAGGTCTATCACAACCCCCGTCACTCCGGGTCAGTTTTGATCGAGGTTTCTTCACATCCCAAAAATACGGTGTTCTATTTAAGCACTGATAACAGCGAAGAACCAAAACACTCGGCGGGAGCCATGCTGCGGGCGCAGGCGGGCTACGCTGGCGTCGGACGGGTGTGGCTTCCGCGGGGTAAGCCGAGGGACAGGAAGCCCGCGGCAAGCACCAGCGCGGTGGACCCGAGCAGACACCAGAGCAACCCGTTGTGGACGCCCGCGCGGCTGCCCCACTGGTAAAGCGTCCCCGAGAGGAGGGTCCCGACGAGGCGCCCGCAGGCGTTGGCCATGTAATAGATGCCGACGTTCATGGCAACCTTGTCGTGGTCGGTGTAGGCCAGGATGAGGTAGGAGTGAACGGCTGAGTTGAGCGCAAAGACGATCCCAAAGAGAATCAGTCCCGTCACCAGCACGACGGATGCGCTCCATTGCAGGGCGAGCGCCGCGGCGATGCCCGCGGGGAAGAGCGCCAGCGCAAACGCCAGCCCAGTCGCCGTGCGGCCGTCAGGTTCCCCGCCTGCCCGGCGGCGTACCAGCGAGGGGGCCGCCGCCTGCACCGCTCCGTAGCCGATCACCCACGCGGCCATGAATCCGCCCGCCTGCCAGAACTGCCAGCCTAACACGGACGCGAGAAACACGGGAACCGCCACTACAAACCAAATGTCCCGGGCGCCGAAAAGGAAAAGCCGGGCCAGGGCCAGAAAGTTGACGGCTCGGTTTTTGGAAAACATGTGGCTGAACTTCGCCTTTTTGTTGGCCTGCCCGAGCCCGCCCCGCATGAGGAGCGCCGCACCGAGCAAGGCGAGGGCGACGAGCCCCGCGAGGGAGGCGGCGGCGGTTTGAAAACCCAGCGTCGAAAGCATCAGGCCCCCGAGGAAAAAGCCGACCCCCTTGAGGGCGTTTTTGCTGCCGGTGAGGAGGGCCACCCAACGGTAAAGGCGGCCCTGACTTTCGCCTGCCACGAGTTTGACCGCGCTTTTGCTGCTCATCTTGGTGAGGTCCTTGGCGATGCCTGAGAAAGCCTGGGACACCATGACAACCGTCACTGTGAGGGCCTCCGCAGGCGTCCATGCCAGGACTCCCAGCGCCACGATCTGGGTGCCCAGTCCGAGAAACAGCGTGCTCTTGAGTCCGAACCGCGCCCCGAGGTAACCGCCGCAGAAGTTGGTGATGATCCCAAACACTTCATAGAACAGAAAAAGCAGCGCCACCTGCAGCGCCGAGTAACCCTGCTGCGAGAAGTAGAAGAGCACCAGGGTGCGGATCGCGCCGTCAGCCAGGGTGTCGGCCCAGTAGGCCAGCGTGACCACGGCATAATTGCGGACCCCGGGGTCGGCGAAGGTGCGAGACTGAAGGCTCATCTCAGGCGCCTTGGAGCGAACGCGCCACCTTGAGGGCGAGCTCCGCGTACCGGTTGGCGTAGCCCCATTCGTTGTCATACCAGGCCAGGATTTTGACCTGTGTCTGATGGGTCACCATCGTGGAAAGGGCGTCAATGATCGCCGAGCGCGGATCGTCCTTGTAATCCACCGACACGAGGGGTCGCGACTCGTAGCCGAGGATTCCGGCCAACGGCCCCTCGGCGGCCTCCTGCAGGAGGCCGTTGACCTCGGCCACGTCCGTGGGCCGGTTCATTTCAAACACGCCGTCCGTAAGCGAGGCGTTGAGCAAGGGCACACGCACGGCGAGACCGTCGAGTTTGCCCTGCAACTCGGGAAAGATGAGCCCGATGGCGGTGGCCGATCCCGTGGAGGTGGGGATGAGCGAGAGGCTCGAGGCCCGGGCGCGCCGCAGGTCCTTGTG
>JBIKSY010000423.1:0-2566 GCA_044348365.1 Chthoniobacteraceae bacterium | reverse complement strand
GCCGGTGAGCGCGACCGTGTGGACATTGTTTTTCTGCAAAGCGCCCGCGCCGGTGAGTGCATTGGCCAACCCGTAGTCCTGGACGTTCAGCACGGCATCCGGCCCTGCGGCAGCACTGGCGGCGATGGAGGCTACATCCAGCGCCTTGTTCCACATGCGGAGCTCGGAATAAGTCGCCGAGGAAGTCGCGTCTCCCGCGTAGTGCGAACGGCCCAGCCAAAAGACGCCCGAAGGAACCTGGGACAGGGTCCGGCCTGCTTCCGAGAACTGCGCGAGAAACACCCCGTCGCGGTACCAGCGGACCACCGCGTTTGCCGAATCCCACACCACGGCGTAGTGGTACATCCGGCCCAGGGTTGTCACCACTGGATTGGAGGGGGTGGTATTCACGACGCTTCGACCAGTGTCGCAGATCACCGGGTTGGACGTATCGCTGCCATTGACAAACGCCGCGAGGAACGAGGTGTCTGTGGACACTCCGTCTCCAAACTCCATGATGCGCGACCAAGGCTGAACCGCATCCAGAGAGGCCCAGACCTCCATGGTGAAATCCGTCAGACCGCTCAGCAAATTGGCGGGCATGTTGATGTAGCTGGCGGAATTCCGGGCTCCGCCCTGCAGCTTGACCCCTCCCGCAACGAAGGATGCGTTCGGCGCGCCGGAGGGCGTCGCAATCGCCCCATGGGCCGTGCCGATTGAATCCGCAAGGATGGTGCCAGCCAGTTCGTTGAAGGACCAGCGGTGGATCAGCCCTGGCGGGTTGGATGACTTAGCGTCGAGAACCACGGTAGTGCCCGAACCGGTTGCCACGGCACCGAGGCCGGCGGCGTTTCCTGCCGTCAGCAACAGGGAGCCCTCGGTCAGGGTAAGCGCGGAAAGATCGCTTGAGCCCGCAAGCACCAGCGTGCCCGCTCCGGTTTTGGTGAGAGAACCCCCACCCGTGAGGACGCCGCCCACCTCGAGCACCGAGGCGTTGACCCGAACGGCGCGCTCGCCCGTAACCGAAACCCTCCCAGTTCCGAGGTTCAGCGAACCGGACCCCAGGAAGCCGAAGTCGCCCGTCCAGTTTTGGGTCGGATTGCCCGAGAGTGCCAGTGCTCCACCCGACACGTTATCGAGGTAGCCGCCCGAGAAGGTCAGTGAACCCGCTCCGAGTGCGGCCGAATTCGCGATGGCCAGAGTGCCCCCGGCGAGGGTCGTGCCGCCGGAATAGGTGTTCGCGGCGGAGAGGGTCCATCGGCCGGTCCCCTGCTTTCGAAGTGCGGTTCGATTCGTGGCGCTGTTGTCGGCGATCACTCCCGCGAGTTGCCCCGCACCAGAAGTGGACCCCTGCAGTGTGAGAGTCTTCGACCCGGCGCCAGTCGCCGTGACACTTCCGGTGAACGAAAGCAAGCCCGTGCCAGACTGGTCGAGGATCCCTCCGCCAGTCGTCCCTGCGAGATTGATCATACGGTCTGTGGTCTGCGCACCGCCTGTGACCACCAACGATCCGGTCGCGGTCAAACTGCCCAAATCAATGGTGCCATTGGCCGCCGTCGTGGGCGCCCCGAGCGAACTGAAAGCGGTTCCGCCAATGACCCTGTTCAGCGAGGCAACCGAAAGGGCGCCGCTCTGGATCCAAGTCTTGCCCGTGTAGGAACCGGCTCCCGTGAGCACAATGCTGCCGTGGCCCAACTTCGTCAGGTTCGAGGAACCCGAGAGAACGACACCATTGCTTGCCGTAAGATCGCCAGCACCCAGCAAGGCGTTGGCTCCGGGGGCGTACACCAGCGCGCCTCCTCCGGTCATGTTAGGCGTGGATGCTCCACTTTGGAGCAACACCGTCGTGCCGATAGCTGCGTTGATGGTCACTCCGGCGGGCAACGCAGTCGCGCTGTTGAGCACCAGGGTGCCCCCGGTCAAGTTGACCGGGCCGGTGAAGGTGTTGGTCCCGCTTAGGATCATCGTTCCCGCGCCCTTTTTGCCGAGCGCAAAGGCTCCGGAAATATTCGCGACCGCCAAGGTACCGGAGGAAACCGTCACGGCCGTGTCCGCATTCATCGACACGGAGCCGGCGGTCAGGTCGAGGGGGACCGGCCCTTGGTAGGCAAAGTCGCCGTTCCAAACTTGGGCGCTCGAAGCGAGCGTGAGCGGGACAGCGATATTCGTGCCTTCGACCAGAACAGCCGCCAAACTGCCACGCCCCCCTTGGCCCGCCGAACTCCCGTTGATCGTTACCGTCGAACCGGAGAGGTTGCTGACTTTCCAGTAATTCCCGCGCCGCGCACTGGGGACGTCGATCTGTATCCAACTGCTGCCGGCCGCCTGCCAAGATCCAAAGGCGGGCGCCGGAGTGGCTACGGCTCCGCCAAAAACCCAGGTGCCGTTTACCCTGAAATCCAGCGTGTTGTAGGGGCTCATGTCGTTATCACTGGCGACGATCCCGTACAGATTATAGGTGGCGTAAGGAATGTTGGTGATCGTCACCGTGTTGGGTGAGTCGTCCAAATACCCGAGCAGGATTCTGGCATCCTGAGAACTCGTGGCCGTGCCGTTGACCCGCCAGGTGTTGGTACTGCTCCATGCC
>JBIKSY010000168.1:0-8601 GCA_044348365.1 Chthoniobacteraceae bacterium | reverse complement strand
TCCGAGACGCAAAAACAGTGAGCGCATTTCGGATCCCGCCGAGCGACTGGAAGTGAACCTCCCTTTTGTCAAAAAACTCGAGAGCGTTCACCGAAACAAGTCGGCCCCTCCGAAAGCAAAAGCCGAAAGGCGGGACCGGTTCCGGCACGCCGGATATGGTGTTCCAATGAACTGCAACTTGCTTTCAGCGAGTCAAGGCCTCCGTGATTGCCTCCCTGAGCACCCCGCGGGCAAATCCTTTCCAGCACGGGTGAGCGAAATCCCTGTGCTGCCCATCCTAAAGAGGAAACAGGGGAGTGAGGTGCCCAGGGGGTCGGGAGCAGGAAGAAAGGCAGTCCTTGCAGAAATGCCGGCTTCGTCGTAGTGGCCACCTCCCCCAATGGAAGGGCCGCCGCTTAGATCAGAAACCTCACTTGATCTCGCCGTGGAGGCCTGCCTTGTGAAGGGCATTGGCCAGTTGCTGGGTACTGAAATCTCCGTCTACCTTGAAGGAGGCGGCTCCCTTGACTGCGTTGTGGCCGGTGACACCAGGCACTGACAAAACAGCGTCCTCCGCTGCGGTCACGCACTTGCCGCAGCACAGGTGCAAGCCGTTCACAGTGGCGGACTTCACCTTCTGGTCAACCACGGCGGGTGCGACGGCACCTTCACCAAAGTACCCATTCTTCACCAGAGACTCGATCGCCAACTTTGCAGTGGCTTCGTCCTTCGCGGTTACGGTCACCTTCCTCTTGTCGGTTTTTGCCGAGGCTCCTTCGACCTTTGCCACGGCCTCCGTAATCCCAGTGTCGCACTTTTTGCAGCAGTTGTGGACGCCGTTCAGAACAACGTTGGAATCCGCGAAAAGTGAAACCGCGGAGGTGAAGGAGAGGCAAACAACAAGGAGGGGTGTTTTCATGACTTTCACAACGGCTACACGCATGACCGCGGAAGAAAAGCGTATTCTCCTACGTTTCATTCCGGCCGCCGGACCATCCGGGGGCGGATCCTCTTCACACAACCCGTAGGCGCGCTCGGCTAGCCGTAACTCGACTCCACGCGGCTTGCCACGTCCATGTAACCGTAATCTGATTCGTATACTTCCTTAAGGCAGTCCAGATACTCCACACGGTTGCCCAGACGCTCATGGAGCAAGGCCAAACGGTAGAGCGTTTCTTTTTTGGCGCCGTCCATGGTAACCATCTCCGCCACGGCGGCCTTGTACTGCTGCACCGCCAAATCGTTCATCCCCTTTTCCTCATAACAACGGCCCAACAAGCTGACGGCCCTCAGACGGACGTTGGGATTCTGACGTGCACGCTGCAGTTCGGGAATGGCTTCCGTGAACTGGCCGGCGCCCATCATCCGCTCGCCCAGTTCAAAGCGCAACTGGAGGTCGGTGGGGTTTCTGTCCACACGCTTGCGCGCCTCGGCGATCTGGGCGGCGTCGCGTTCTGTTTTGAGGGTGGCCAGTTGCTCCCGGTAGGTTGCAGCCTCGGGATGTGCATCGCCCCCGGCGGCAAACCAGTCTTCCAGCGCCTTGATAGAGTGATCCAACTGGCGCATCAGCAGGTCGGAATGCTTTCGCGTGAGCGCTGGATCGCTCGCCCCCATCAACTGGTTGCAATAACCGAACCACTGGACTGCGCCGGCGAGATCCTCTGCAGCCCCGGTCTGCTCCAGGCGCAACTCCATCAACTGCGCAATCTGTCGCACCACTTCGACATTCTGGGGCTGCGCCTCGTATTGCTGCCCGAGCTCACCTAACTGTGCATCAATGGTCGCCAAATCCTTGAAAGTCCGCCCCTTCTGCTCCAGCGACTTGGCTTCGTCCTTGTCTTTGATCAGGTCCCGGTAACTTTTGGCGGTTTCCCATCCCCCCTGCTTCATCGTCAGCATGGCCGCCGTATCCTTGGCGCGCTTGAGCGCGGTCAAATCTGAAGGGTTGACCTCGGAGATTTTGTTGAAAACCTCCAGCGCCAAATCAGGCTTTTCAGTCGAGAAGTACAACTCGCCCAACTCGTGGAGCACCTTGGTGTCCTTGGGGTTTCCCTTGACCAACGTTTCCAGAGCGAAAACCGCAACCTCGGGAAAGCCGGCGGCCACGGCTGCATCCTTGAGCCGGTTGTTTGCAGCAACGTTGAACGGATCGGCCTCCAGAATGCGTTCGGAGTTCTCCATTGCAGCGAGGGGGTCCTTTTTGACAGAGCCGCCCCCGCTCAAAGAGACAGAGGAAAGACTGCCAAAAAAACTGCTGCTACCCTTCTTGCCGTCATTTTTCGCAATTGCAGCAGAGCGGAGCATTTTACGCCCATCCAAGAAGCCGGGAGCTTCCTTCAAAACATTCTGTAACAGCGAAATCGCATACCCATAGTTCTTCAACTCGGCAGCACTCTTCGCCTTGATCCAAAGCGCTCGGGCTTTGTCGGGCAGTTCTTTTTCTGAGCAAATGGCCATAAGGGGGTCTCGTGATCCTACGCTCCTTTTCCCCAAATGTCAGCACAAGCCTTCCCCGGAAAGTCGGACACTCCCCGATTCATTCCTGTTTGATTCCATCGGCCGCCACACTTTGTCACGGTCGGGACACCGCACCGCGTTCCGACTACCAGAGCCCGCCTCCGCTTGCCCCGGGCGAAAGGACAACCCACCCGGACGCCTTCCAAGCGGGGAGAACGCTTAAATCAAACCTCCCTGGGCAGCTCCGCCCGGATCCTCGCCCTCCTTGTTTTCGCCCCCTTCAGACATTGGGCCAGCTTGTTGAACCGTCCGCTCCAACACCCCAGCGACATCCGGCTCCGGACAGGCAGCGAGTTTCTGCCGAATGATGGTGGCACGGAGAGCGTCCCGCTCCTCTGCGGCCAGTTTCTGTTGGGAACCCTTCTGCAGATGGGCCGGCTGGGTCTCCATGAAAAGCTCGTCGACGGCGTGGCGCTGCTCGTCGGGATAAAAGCCCAGATCGCACCCAAGCTTGGCTAAAGACAGAAGATTGAGTGCCTCCTTGGAGTGCATCGAGTAGGCGTGCTTTAAAATCCCGTAAGAACGCCCGATGTGATCCAACAGGGTGTTGGAACGCCTTTGAAGAAGCGTTTGCCTCGCGTTCTGCTCGTGCTCAATGACCTGTAAGATGACTTTCTGCAGGCGGTCCACGATCCCTTCTTCCGCCTCCCCCAGAGTCGTCTGGTTGGAAATTTGGAAAAGATTACCCAATGCCTCGGTCCCCTCCCCGTAGAGGCCGCGCACCGCCAGCCCGATCTTGTTGACCGCCTGGATCACCTGGTTGATCTGTTCGCTCAGCACCAAGCCGGGTACGTGCAGCATGGCAGAGGCGCGCATTCCTGTTCCGACATTGCTTGGGCAGGCCGTTAGGTACCCCAAATCCGGGTCAAAGGCGAAATCCAAAGAAGCCTCCAATTCCGTGTCCACCTTGTTGACCGCGCGAAACGCAGCCCTCAGCTGCAAGCCCGAACGGATCGCCTGCATCCGCAGGTGATCCTCCTCGTTGATCATGATGGAGAGACTTTGCCTGCGATTCATCACCACTGCGGAGCCCAACCCCTTGGCGGCGTGTTCCCTTGAGATGAGGTGTCGCTCCACAAGCACCTGTTTTTCGAGGGCTGTCAAATCTTGGCAGGCCAGCGAGTAGGCGTCCCCCATCTCAGGGAGCGCCTCGACCTTTGGACGGATGCGCTCGAGCACAGTCGCCCGTTCCGCCTTTTTGGCCCAACCGGGAAAGGGCGCCCCCGCCAGGTTGCGCGCCAAGCGCACTCGACTGCTCACCACAATGTCGTGGTGGGGCCCCTCGCCCTTCAGCCAGTCGCTGCTTTTGTTCAATATGTTCCGGATCGCCATGGTACGCCCTTTAGTCATTTTTCTTCCCTTTCAGGCCGGCAAACGCCCTCCGCCCAAACAGGGGCGCGCCTGCCCGGGTTCTTCACTCCCCCGACTCCTGATCTGTTTCCAGCATCCGGATCTTGTCCCTCAGCGCAGCGGCTGTTTCATACTGCTCCTCCACAACCGCCCTGCGCAAATCGGCGGTGAGACTCCGGATTTCGTTGTCCCGGGCAAGCCTCTTCTCGAGCCGCTCAGGGATCTTGCCCGTATGCTTCACCCCCTTGTGCATACCACGCAGCATTCCCCCCAATCCTTCGGAAAACGTCTTGTAGCAGGCCGAACATCCGAGGCGCCCGGTTTTTTTGAATTCCACTTCGGTAAAGCCGCAGTTGGCGCAGCGCTGGCCTGTCGCAGAGGAAGTCCGGTCCACCGACTGCGCCGCCCCCATACCAAGAAGCAAATCCGCAAGGGCAAACCCGGTAGGGTCCGTCACGCCTTTTTCCTTAGAGCAGCCCTCACACAGGTTCACTTTCTGCATGTTTCCATCCACTATTTGGGTGAGAAACACGGTTGCAGTCTGAGTCTGGCACACATCACACATCATGGGTTCGCACCGGTTGTCGCGACCCCAAGCAGGGCGCTCCTTTTCTTCCTCTTAATCTACCCCGATTTCAACGGTTGCCACCAGAAAATTACCCTGCCCTCTCAGGAGGGAGTTCCCCGCCCTAAGCAGCGCGTCCACGGGCACCCGCAGTGCCTCGGCCTGGCATTCCGCCATCAGGACCCCCATTAAGTCCGCCATCATCTCGCTCCCGCCGCCGCCCCGCCGCCCGACCGCTGAAGCCGCCAAGAGGCTCGGTACCGAAGCACCCAGTCAAGAAGCGCCTTCTCAAAGCCGATGTCATGCCCCGCCTTTTCACTCTCGAGCCATTTGTGCCGCAGAATCTCGTCGCGCTCTGCGACAAATTCCTTGTAGAGCAAGGAATCTTTCACCAAATCGGCAGACTGCCCAGACCCCGCGGGGGTTGAGACAGCGGCGGGATCGGTGCCGTTTCTGGGGGTGGCACAGGAAGGCGCACTGGAACTGGGGGTGGGGGTCATAGGAGGGTGGGTTTACCGCACAACCAAGGCCGGGAATTGTAGCTCGGGTGCAGCTACTTTTCCAGTGTCTGCCTCAAAGTTTTCGCAACCTGCAGAAACACAGAGGCAACTGCCCCTTCCGGTTCGGCGGCCGTCACAGGCATTCCGCGGTCGCCGCACTCGCGGGTCGCAATATCAATGGGAATTTGAGCCAGGAGGGGAACTCCTAGTCTTTCCGCTTCCACACGGCCCCCGTCGGCACCGAAAATATCATAGCGCTTTCCATCAGAGGGGCATAAAAAATAGCTCATGTTTTCGATGAGTCCCAGGATGGGGACGTTCACCTTTTTGAACATCCCCACCGCCTTGCGTGCGTCGATGAGAGCCATCTCCTGCGGGGTGGTCACAATCACAGTCCCCGCGAGCGCCACTGTCTGAACAATCGTGAGCTGGATGTCCCCGGTGCCGGGAGGCAAATCGAGCACCAGATAGTCCAGATCGCCCCAGTCCACCTGTCGGAGAAACTGCTGGGTGTATTTGGTCACCATCGGCCCCCGCAACACGGCAGGCGCACCGTCATCCAGCAGAAAGCCCATGCTCATCAAGCGTAATCCGTAACGCTCCACCGCCTGAATCCGCCCCGTTTGGGAATCGGCAAAGGGTCGTTCCTGGGTGCCAAACATCAGCCCTACGCTGGGGCCGTACAGGTCGCAATCGCACAACCCCACGCGGGCCCCGGACTTTTCCAACGCAACGGCCAGATTTGCCGCCACTGTACTTTTTCCCACACCACCCTTGCCACTGGCCACTGCTAGCACGTACTTGACCCCCTCAATCGCGGAGGTATTCGCAATACCCGCTGCCGAGGGCGTCACGGGCTGGGCTGGCGCCTGCACGTCAATGCGGACGCTCACGCTCACGCCCCCGCCCGCCAGGTCCTTGAGCGCGGCTTCCGCGTCGGCCTTGATCTGCTGGGGCACTTTCAAGTCGGAAGTGGCGAGCGACATCTGCACCGACAGGGAGTCGGCTTCAATCCGGATGTTTTTGACCAGTCCGAAGGAGACAATGTCCCTAGAAAAGCCTGGGTACTTTACCGCCTTGAGCTTTTCGAGGACCTCAGATTCTAGGAAGTTCGCCATAGGCCAGATAGCTTTTCCCCGATCAGGCGCTGGTGCAATCCTACAGAAGGCCGGGCAGGCCCGCTGGACTTAATTCCTTCAGGCGCGCGATTTTTTTTTTGCGGCTCAGTGCCTTGAACGCGCATTCCTCCCTCAAGGCGACCTCCTTGGCAGAGACCATCCAGGAACAGAGCAGCTTTACCGGGCCCCGGCCCCTGGTGTAGCGAGCACCGGTACCGGCGTTGTGCTGTCCGAGGCGCCGTTCCAGGTCCGTTGTGATGCCGCAGTAGAGGGAGTTGTCGCTGCAAAGCAGTACATACACCCACCACGGCACGGTCTGGATCAAAGCTTCCACCCGCCCACCCTAGGGCGGAGGAACCGCACGCGGAAGACTGGCCGGGCCTTTTTTCAAAATGAGGAGGGGAAGGATCCCCTGTAGCTTTGAGAAACGACATCAGGGAGGGAAGGAGGCAACCGGATGGACAAAGATCGGCCGTTACACCAGCCCTCGGATAAACTCGTGAAATCGACATTTGCGGATCCGTCGAATGCCGCCGGCTTTTTTGAGGCGCATCTGGAACCCCTGGTCGCCGCCGAGGTGGACTGGGGTTCTTTGCAGCTGGAGAACAGCTCGTTTATCGACGAGGAAATGGTGGGCTCTGAAAGTGACCTGCTTTTTAGTGCGAAGACCCGCGCTGGGAAGGCCCTCCTATACCTGCTTTTTGAGCATCAAAGCCGGGAGGACCCCTGGATGGGATTGCGGCTGCTTCGCTACATGGTGCGCATCTGGGAGCGAGCGGCCCGACTGCAGCGCGCCTCTGCCATGCTCTCCCCCATTTTGCCGGTCGTGCTCACCCAAGGCGGCGATTCCTGGAAAAAGCCCGCGCGTTTTCACGCCTTGTTTTCCGAAGGAGAAAAAATCTGGGGGGCAGCGAAGGCATTCACCCCGGACTTCCGTTTCCGGTTGGTACAACTCAGGGAGCTGGGGTTCGGGGAAATCCGTGGCACACCGGGGGGCATTCTAACGCTTCGCGCCCTGAAGGCATCGGGAAGCGGTGAGTTGCTGTCGGAGGCGGTCTGGGACGAGGGGCTCATGAGCCGCCTCTCTCCGGAGGCACTCCAGAGGCTGCTGCGCTACATCTACAGCGGCGAAATTGACAAGACTGATTTTCGCCGCAAGGTACGGGAGGTACGCGACTTCAACCTGCATCAAACAACCATGACGCTCGAACAACAATTTCGCGAGGAAGGGAAGCTGGAAGGGAAGCTGGAGGGCAAACGGGACGCCCTCCTAACCGCGCTAAGGTCGCGTTTTGGAGTCTTGCCGCCGGGCCTCAGGGAGGAAATTCAAAAAAACGCAGCCTCCGCCTGTTTGGACAGACTGTTTCTTGAGGCCCTTTCCTGCTCCTCCTTGGAGGAGTTTAGACGCTCCCTGTAGCAGGCTCACCCTCGGGGCAAGCAAGGGGCAGGGAGTCAGCCCCTCTTTCCATTGCGCTTTGAAGGCAGGATGCCCAGCATCCCGGGGTCCAAACATGTTTCACCTAACAGTCCTCGCAAGCGGCAGCTCAGGAAATTGCGCCCTGGTCGAAACCTCCACCACCCGCGTGCTGGTCGACGCCGGTCTCAGCGCCAAACGCGTTGCAGAAAGACTGGCCGCCGCGGGCGTCGCGCCCGAGCAACTCGACGGCATTCTCCTCACCCACGAGCATTCCGACCACGCTGCCGCCATAGGCGTGTGGGGGCGCCGGCACGGAACTCCGGTGTTCGCCAACCGACTCACGGCCGAGGCGCTTTCGGACCTCGGCAAGGGGGTGGACTGGAAAATCTTTCAAACCGGCTCTCATTTTGAGCTGGGAACCCTCCAGGTTCAGAGCTTCGCCATCCCCCACGATGCCGCCGAACCGGTCGGTTTCGTGCTCACCCACCAAGGACAATCCCTGGGACTGCTGACGGATCTGGGCTTTCCAACCCGCATGGTGATCGAACGGGTCAAGTCGGTTCACACGCTTATTATTGAGGCCAATCACGACGAAAAAATGCTCCAGGACGACACTCGCCGCCCCTGGTCGACAAAACAGCGCATCATGTCGCGACACGGGCACCTCTCGAATGCCGCGGCTGGAGAGGTGCTCGCCAGCATTGCGGGTAACGGCCTGCGCCGCGCTTTGTTGGGCCATCTGAGCGAGGACTGCAACACCCCCGAACTGGCGCTCCGCACGGTGCGCGAGCGTCTGGCACAGGACGGTGGCGGCGGCGTGGAAGTGCTTTGCGCGTCGTCTCCGGGCCCTGCGGAGCGGTTCCTGATTGGCTGATTTTCAAGCAACGGACTTTTACAAAAGGCCGCGGAAAGCCGCGCAACGGCCATTTGAAGCTTCCTTCGAGGCGCGACTTGGGTGTTTGACTAGGTTCCAGCTTATGAATGCTGAGACACCGGACTACGTACAGTTGGGATTCGCTCGGATGGAACGCGACCTCCATTACCTGATCCGATGTTTTTCCGAGGTGCTCACGGAACTGGGTCTTCCCGAACTCGCCGCACACCTGCCCTGGCAGGGCGAGTCTCCGCCGCAAGGGGAGGCCCCCGCGCGTCTTG
>JBIKSY010000422.1:0-2572 GCA_044348365.1 Chthoniobacteraceae bacterium | reverse complement strand
ATTGTCGGGGCGGAGGAAGCCTTCATGAAGGCCACCGACAAAAACCGGTTCAAACCCTTCCTTCCCCAGGACGCAAAGGTGCACTGAGTTTTCCCGGCCGGGCCTCGCCTACCTGAGTTGGGCCGCGCTGCCCGCAGGCGCCTGCCAGACGCGCAGCGAGTCCACTTCAAAAAAGTTGGGGAACACGGTGGTGCCGTCGGGTTCTCCGGATGGGCCTATGCGGCTGCTCACGCCGTTGCTGAGAATCACGTACATCGGAATGGCCGGAACGTGTGCCCCAAAAGTCTCACGCTTAACAACCCCGTTCTGCGTCCACACCGCCCGCCCAGGCATCCACAAAAGGCCGTAGGTGTGCCACCCGCCCTCAAAGGCAACATCGTCATTGGCTCCGCTGTCCCAGTTTATTTCTGGAAAGTCGCCGTGGCAGAGTCCGAGGTGCATCATCTTCCGGCCGGCGTAGTACTCGGCTATGTCAAACTCCGGCGGCCACTGGTGGCTCTGGGGCATCAGCCAGAAGGCGGGCCAGACCCCGGGGCCACCTGGAAACCTGGCACGGATCTCGATGTACCCGTAAAGAAAGCTGAACTTATCGTGGGAGGACACCATCCCTGAACTGTAGTCATAGACGCCGGGCGGGTTGTCCCCCTCGACGGACCTCCGCTCGGAACGCAGCCGCAGCAAGCCCTTTTCCAACAGCACTTCCTCGTCACTCAAATAGTTCAAATAGCTGTCATTGTGGTAACGGTCGCCCCAGCGGCCGAACACCTTGAGGCTCGTGCTCCAGAGATCGGAGTTCAAGGCCGGCTTAACAAAGTCTTCCTCCAGCAGCAGAGTGAAGCCCTCAGGAGGAAAGACGGGCTTCGCCTTGGTTTTGTCCGGCTCCGCCTTGGTTTCGTTCGGCTCCGCCTTGGTTTCGTTCGGCTCCGCCTTGGTTTCGTTCGGCTCCGCCTGTGACCTACCCGGCAGGGCCTTTTCCCCACCCGGTTGGGCCTGAACCAATTCTCCCGGCAACCTGGATGCCTCGCCGGCGAAACCCGCAAGAGGAACGCACTGGGCCGCCAGGCAGAACAAAATCCGGAGGGTATCGGCCTTCATACGAAACCTATAGCGCGGTCATGGCGGCGTGACACCTTTGTTTTGAACATTGCGCCGTTGCCGAATCACGCTATTTTCCCGCATCCGCTCCACCGGCGGCCCGCTCTTTTACCATCCCATCATGTCCAGTCACCTGCCGCCCCGACCCGTCTCCTGCGCCACCCAATGGAGAATAGCTGTTGTTGCAAGCCTCTACAATCCAGTCCTCGTCGACGGACTGGTGTCACATTTTCGGCAGGAACTGCTGGCCATTTGCCCCTCCGCCCAAGTCACCGTGCACCGTGTTCCCGGGTCCTTCGAAGTCCCCTTGGGAGTGGAACTCGCGGCCGCAAAAGAGGACGTTGATGCGATCGCGGCCTTCGGCGTCCTCCTGCAAGGGGCGACCGCCCATGCCACGCTGGTCGCCCAGACCGTCACGGACGCGCTCATGCAAATCTCTTTGCGACACCGCCTTCCCGTCCTGCACGAAATCCTGCTGGTCGAGAACGAAACCCAAGCCGCGGCACGCTGCGTGGAACCCGACTTGAACCGCGGCACCGAGGCGGCCCGCGCGGCCGTGCGCATGCTGCGCGCAATCAAAGAGCTCACCCAAGCGGGCTCGCCGGAAAGGGGAAAGGACAACTCAGATGAATGAACCACTTCCGAAAGCAGCATCCGCGCCTGCATCCACGGAAAACCCCCTCGCCCCTCCCCAGGCAAAGGCAGCGCTGCGTCCGCAGGCCGGGCTCCGGCGGGAAGGCAGGGAGGCTGCGATCCAGTTTCTGTTTCACCTCGATTTCCAGCCACCAACGTCCCCCGATTCCCCGTCAACTGACATTGTTCCATGCCCCGTTCCGGATGCGGATTTCTGGAAACTGCGCACCGGTGCGGAGGATCCTGACGAACTCTCCCCGACACCCGCGCGCGCCCCGATCGCGCCCAAGGCGAGAGCTTTTGCGGAGAACCTTGTACAAGGGGTGTGGGCGCACCGGGAGGAACTGGACGAACTGATCACCAGATTTTCCCGCAACTACCGACTGTCCCGGCTCGCGGCGGTGGACCGCAACATCCTACGGCTTGCCGTTTACGAGATCCTCCACAACAAGGAGGTGCCTCCCGTGGTGGCGATCAACGAGGCAATCGAACTTGCCAAGGAATACGGATCTGAGGAGTCCGGGCGCTTTGTTAACGGGCTGCTCGACCGGATTCGCGCCGAGTCGCCGCGTGCCCCCCGCCAGGCCCTACGGAACAAACCCGAGGTCTAGACCAGCCTCCGAAAACAACCTGCGTCCCCAACAAGCTCATGGCCTTTGGCTTCCTAAAATCCATTCTCCAAAAATTCACCGGCCGCCCCGTGGACTGGGAGGAACTCGAAGAGCTCCTCATCCGCTCGGATCTGGGCGTACCGATGAGCATGCGGATCCTCCAGACCCTCCAAGCGCACCCGGAAAAGCTCACGGCAGAAAAAGTGGTGGAGGTGGCCAGAGAGGAGATTGTG
>JBIKSY010000421.1:0-2575 GCA_044348365.1 Chthoniobacteraceae bacterium | reverse complement strand
CTACGATGAGGAGAACAGAAAGAAAATCCAAGGGGCCGAAGTTGAAAGCAACTGTAAGAGCTGTTTCCACCGGGCGCTTCTGGGGTCCTTTTTCTAGGGGTCTTTTTTCCAGGGGTCCTTTACGAGAGGCCGCACCGCCTGCCGCCCGCGGGAAGCGAGGCTCGCAACGGAAAACGGTTCCCGCGCCCCACCTCCTTTAGGATAGCACAGCTTGGGGAGGATGCGAATCGCAGTTCCACTTTCCTGCAGGATCCGGGCTCCCCCCATCCAAAATCAGACAGCAGCCGCCTCGGTGACCACGGCATGGGCGAGCACGAAATCAAGCGCCTTGGCGGTGATGATGTCGTTCTCAATCTGCGGCAGCATCTGCCGTTTGCTCACCTCTTTGATGGCCTTTTCGATGGGCATCTCGGCGCGCTTGGCGATTCCAGCGATCCGGCCTAGCACATCTTCCCGAGTGGGGTGGAGGTTCTCCAACTCCGCGATGCGGCTAAGGATAAAGGAACCCTTGAGCCGGTTGCGGGCCGTCTGCGAGGCGCTCGCGACAAGTTCCTTTTCGTTTTCACGAAGCATTTCCTGAGACACGCCCCGGCGCTGGTTTTCCTCCACCACCTCGGAGAGCACCTGATTAGACTCGGCGCGGGCCATGTCCTCAGGCAGTTCGCATTCCACCTTCGAAAGGAGGTGCTCCATGACCTGGTCCCTCTTTAGACTGTCCAACTCCGCTGCATTCCGACGCTCCACCTCGGACCGCACCATTTCTCTCACCTCGGCGAGGGACTTGCCCGGCGCCAGGCTCGCGGCAAACTCTTCGTTCAACTCTGGCAGGACGCGCACCTTGATTTCTTTGATGGTGACCACATAGTCGAGTTTCTGGCCGCCAAAGCCCTCCACAGGGAAATCGGCGGGAACTTCGATCTGAAACTCGCGCACGTCCCCCGGCCGCGCTCCGACCAGATGCCCGCAGAACCCAGGGAAGAACGCCTCCTCGGTCATCCTCACCCAAAAGCCCTCATTGGCCGAAAGGATCTGCCCCACCTTGGGGAAAGACTCATGGACCGGCTGCCCGGCGATTGTGCCCTTGTAGTCCACCACGACGAAATCTTCCATCGCCGCGCCACGGTCTTCGAGCAAGTCGACAAAGTCAGCCTGCCGCGCGCGCAAGTCCTCTATCACCGTGTCTATGGCCGCTTCCTTTTTGGCGTCGGTGACGGCGGGAACGCTCACCCCCACCCCCTTGTACTCGGGCAACTCAAACTCCGGCACCGTGACTATCGTGGCAGAAAAGGTCAGGCCTGACGGCTCCATTTTTACGTCCTCGACATCACGCACACGCAACACCCGGAGGCCTTTCTCACGGATTGCCTGCTTGAGGGACTCCGAGATCAGATCGCTCTCGGTCTGTTCGGCTATGTCCTTGGTGAAACGCTTCTCCACCAGTGCCCGAGGGGTCTTGCCGGGACGGAAGCCGGGAATCCGCGCCTGATTGAGGTAGCCGCTTACCACCTTTTCGCGAGCTTGCAGCAGGGCTTCAGGGCCGACCTCTACACGGAGGGTGGCCAGGCAGTTAGGGAGGGTTTCGACGGTCGCGTTCATGATGGCTCTTAAATCGAGGGTTAAAGGGTGAGTAGGAGAAGAATGGGAAATTTACTTCAGAAAAACAGGCGTGACCCGGGGCCTCTGGAGGGGACCGGGGGAATTCCCTCCAATGAACCGGGTGCCTGTGTTCTCAGTTTTGTGGCCTGGACCAAAAACAGGGAATACAGGGGGCGCGGAGCATAACCTCTCCTGAGATTTTGCAAATGCCGAAATACAGCCGGAAAAAGTCCCCGGCTCCACACCTCTTGGCGGACCGGTTGGCCCAAAAGTCTTAAACCCGGGTGGAGCTGTCTAGGATCGCCTCAGACAAGCCACTTCAAGGCGGGGCGTTTATCGAATTCAAGCCGCCCGCTCCGCCTGCCAACGCCTCGATATCGCCCCAACTTCCGCGCAACCAGTCCCCGGGCACCTTGTGCTTCCACGCGGCCGCCGCCGTGGCAAACTCCACTCATTCCTGCGCCCCCCCTGCCCGCTGAGCGGGCGTGGGAGAGTTTGCCCGGTCCTAGGTGCTTAGACTGGCGCGCGGGCCAAAGCCGGGCTCCAGAAAGTAGAGGCCAAGGCGTGCGCCCCCCGGATGACACCGCGCGTTTGCACGCCGCGGCCACGGAGACTCTCAAGGCGGGGCTCCGCGAGCCGGCTCTCGAGCGCCCGGGAAATCAGGGCAGACTCCCCTCCGAGCGCGGAGAACTGCACTGCGACGTTCGCCTCAGCCCCTGCGAAATGGAGGTGAAGGGCGGACGCATCGGCAAGGGGCAGATAATCCTAGGTGGAAAACCGTGCCAACACCTCGCCGAAACAAATCAAGCGTCCCGAGGCTTCTGCGTCCGCGGCCATGTTTCACCCTGGGGGCGGGTTTACTTGCCGGGCTGCTGCTCGAAGAACTTGGGCGCAGGTCCGGGAGCAGGCTCCTTGGCGGGCGCCTCCTTTTTCAGGTCAGCCTCCACATGGGGTGCGGCGGAATGCTCTCCGGCGGCGG
>JBIKSY010000420.1:0-2582 GCA_044348365.1 Chthoniobacteraceae bacterium | reverse complement strand
ACGTTCCACCGTCTTGCCCTGCCTTGCCAGCTTGTAGAGTGGCACCCCGTCCTTCTTGATCGCCGAGACCATCGGAGGCAACTGGTAGAAATCCCCGTGGAACTTGGCGAAGGCCGCGTCGAGTTGCTCTCTGGTCAGCTCCGGCACAGGGCGGGTCTCCACTACCTGCCCGTCGGCGTCCTGGCTGTCGGTGGTGACCCCCAGACGCATAGTGCCTGTGTACTCTTTGTCCTCCGCCATCAGCAGATCTTGAATCTTGGTCCCCCGTCCCACCACAACGAGTAGCAACCCCGTGGCCAAAGGATCCAGGGTGCCGCAGTGGCCCACTTTTTTGATTCCCAAACGCCGCCGCACCAAGGCGACAACGTCGTGTGAAGTCATTCCCGCCGCCTTGTCAATGAGCAGCACGCCATCTGGATCCTGTTGTCGCATGAATTCGGTTTAGTATTAAAAGCTGTTGCAATGCCGTGTGAGCGCCGCGGCTCAAAGAACGGATGCCTCGGGGAGGTGACGCGCGATTGAGGCCAACACCTCCTCCTGCACCACTGCCATCTCTCCCGGGATCCGAGCACCCGCCGCCATCGTGTGGCCGCCGCCCCCGTATTCGGCGCAGATCGCGCAAACATTTACGCGCGGGTCCTTAGACCGGAGGCTGATGCGGACCACCCCCGCCTCGAGTTCCTCAAAAAACGCGGCCACCACCACCCCTTCGACCTCCCGAAGGGTGTCGATAAGCCCTTCTGTGTCGTCGGGAATAGTCCCGAGGCGGCGGACGGTTTCGGCAGGTAGTGCAAAGCTTGCAACCTGGTCCCCCGCGCTAAAACGGAGCATGTTGAGCAACTCCCGCTTCAACTCTAATCTCCGGCGGGGGCTGGTTTGGTAGAGTTGCGTGTTGATCTCCCCGGGGGCAACGCCGCACCGAACCAACTCCGCCGCGATTTCATAGGTGCGGGCCGTGGTGCTCGAATACTGGAACGAACCCGTGTCGGTGGATATGCCGGTGTACAGCGCCTGTGCCATGGCGCTGCTCAAGGGCAGGGAACAGTGCTGAAACAGCTCGAAAAGAACCTGAGCCGCAGCCGGCGCGTCCGAGTCTACGTAGACGAGGTCTCCTTTGCGGTCGTTGGAAATATGGTGGTCTATATTAATCCAGAGGGCCCCGGGAGCCACCGCCGCCAGACAGTTTTCGCCCGCGCGGTTGCGTACCGCGGTATCGAGCACCAACACAACATCAAAGTCCACCGGGGTCGTGGGGGGGCGGAGCACCATCTCTGACTCTGGCAGGAATTGAAACCGCTCGGGCAAACCGTCCTCATTCCAAACCGTGACGTCCTTGCCCAGTGTTTTGAGCCAGAGTGCCATTGCCAGAGAACAGCCGATGGCGTCCCCGTCAGGCCGTATGTGGCTGAGCACCAAAAAACGACTGCGCTCCACGAGCACGGCCCCTATTTCTGAGAAGGTACAATTCGATTTCATCTGAGGAGGGAAGGGGCGGAACGCAAAATCCGAGGAGGAGCGCCTGTGGGGCGCCCCCGGTGAAGCTTACTCCTGAAAGGAAGTGGCTAACGTTTGCGGCGCCGTGGGGGATGCGCGCTCTCTGAGCCCGGGCCCGGTTCGACGGGGGCGTACTCCTCTGGGGAGGGCTCCACCGCGGGCAGTAGGTTGAGCTCGTCCATGAGGTTGATGATATGCGTACCCCGCACGATGCCGCTGTCCAGTTTGAAGTGGATCGTAGGGGTGTGCTTGATCGTGATCCGGCGCGAGAGCACAAACTGCAGGTACGGTCGCCGAGTGTTCAGTTGCGATAGCACCTTGTGCGACTGAGCGTCCGTTCCGATGACCGAAACGTAAACATGAGCGTTGCGAAGGTCTGGGGTGACGTCCACGTGCTGGACCGTCACCAACTGCGCATCAAAGACCATTTCCCGACGGAGGATGTCACCGAACTCCCTTTTCAGGACTTCGTTAATGCGTTCAAGTCTATGGTTGGCCATGGTGAGGTGCAGCCACTCCCGCGAGGCTGTGCTTTCAGTCGCCGCACGCAAGCAGGTCCGCGCAGGAGCGGACCCGGGGAGCCCGGCGGGGCTGACGGGAGTTCTTAAAAATTAGAGCTGCTGCGGGAACTTTTCCAGAATGTAGCTTTCGATGATGTCGCCTTCTTCGTAGTCGTCGAAGCCGCCGAGCCGAATGCCGCACTCCATCCCGTTGCGGACTTCCTTTACGTCATCCTGAAACCGGCGCAGCGTTGCCAATCCGCCGTCAAAGACGGCTTGGCGACCGCGTAGAACACGTGCGCGGCCCACCCGCAGGATGCGTCCGTCTTGGACGTAACAACCGGCTACGCAGCCCTTCGCCAAGTCGAACACACGCCGCACCTCGGCATGGCCCACCACACTTTCGCGGGTCTCCGGATCCAGCAGGCCGACCATTGCCTCCTTAATCTGGTCCAGCAGTTCGTAAATGATCGAGAAGAGCTTGATCTGGACCCCCTCGCGCTTGGCGGTGCCGGCGGCAGTGTTTTCCACCTTCACGTTGAAGCCCACGACCACCGCATTGGAGGCCGCTGCCAAGAGCACATCCGT
>JBIKSY010000167.1:0-8660 GCA_044348365.1 Chthoniobacteraceae bacterium | reverse complement strand
AGCCTGCCCGAATTCATTCAGGAGGTGACCAAGGCGGCGATAACAGCGTTGGGACGGCCCGTGGGGATTCACACCCACAACGACGGGGGCTTCGGGGTGGCGAATGCCGTCGCGGCGGTACGTGCCGGGGCCAGCCAGGTGCAGGGGACCATCAACGGGTACGGCGAGCGGGTGGGCAACTGCGACCTGACGACCATCCTGCCCACATTGCAGCTCAAGATGGGCATGCCTCTGGGACTCGATTTGACCGGTTTACGCGAACTTTCCAACTTTGTGGACGAACTGGCTAACGTGCCCCACAACATCCGCGCGCCCTACGTGGGCCAGGCGGCCTTCACCCACAAGGGCGGTCTGCACGTCCACGCGGTGCAGAAGCTGGCGCGCACCTACGAACACATCGACCCGGCGCTGGTAGGCAATGAGCGGGTGATTTCCATCTCCGACATGTCCGGCCAGAGCAACGTGCTGGCCCGCGCCGCGGCGCTCGGGCTCGAGCTGCGCAAGGGCAGCCCCGAGGTCAACGAGATCCTTGCCGAGGTCAAGCGGCTCGAATCCATCGGGTACGAGTTTGAGGCGGCGGAGGCCTCGTTTGAACTGTTGGTGCGCCAGTTTCTCGGGCGGCGGCAGCCCTTGTTCCATTTGGAGGAGTACCACTGTAGCTACCGCCGCACAGGCACCGGCGAATGGAGCAAGTGCGAGGCCACGGTGCGGATCCGTCTCGGCGACCAGCAGCAGTACACGGTCGAGGAGGGGGACGGTCCGGTCAACGCGCTGGACGCCGCCCTGCGCAAGGCGCTGCGGGGCGCCTATCCGCAGATCGACTCCATCCAACTAGCCGACTACAAGGTGCGGATCATCAACGGCCAGGCCGGCACCGCCGCCCGCACGCGCGTGCTCATCACCTCGACGGACGGGCACGACAGCTGGGGCACGGTGGGGGTGAGCGACAACATCATCGAGGCCAGCTGGCTCGCGCTGGTCGACGGTCTCGAGTACCGCATCGGCCGCGGCCGCGGCTAGTGCAAAGGGCTGTCAGGGGCGCTGCGTCGGGTGGTCTCCACTTTCCGCGCGACCCGGGCGGCGCGGCCCCAGGTGGCGTCCGGTTTGTGCATGCAAATTTCTGAAAAGCTGCTGGTGGAGGCAGGCGGGTGGCAGGCTCTCAAGCACGCCCGCGGGCTGCATTCCGCGGGACGCGTCTCCGAGGCGAAGCAGGAGGGCGAGGTGGTGCACGGGTTTGTACGCGAGGGCGACACCCGCTACCGGTCGGGGTTGCGCTTTTTGAGCCGTACAAACATTGAGAACCTCTGCACCTGCCGCGATTCCCGGTTGCGCGGCGTTATTTGTGCGCACTCCTTGGCGGTCGGGCTTGCGATCCTGCAGCCGGCCGCGCCTCCGCAACAGGCCCCGCTGCAGGCGCCGCCAAGCGCGCCGCCGCCTGAGAAAAAGGCCTTGGTGCGTGGGTTCTCTTTGGAGACGGGCCAACCTGTCGAGCTGCACGTGGTGTTCCCGCCGAATCTGGTGCAGGCGGCGGCGCGGGGCGGCGCTTCCATCGGTGTGGAGGCGGTGGTTTCCGGCAGGCGGGTTTTGCTCAACGCACTGGATGCGCGCCAGACGTACCGGTGCGACGCCGCGGACTGGCGCCTGCTCGAGGCGCTGACCCAGCTGCATCCCGGGGGGGCGTTGCCGGGGATGCTTTCGCTGGGAGTCGAGCCGCTGCTTGCCGTGTTTGAGGCCCTCAGCGGGCATCCCCGCGTGACCATTGCGAGGAGGACGCTCCTGGGCGTCGGTGGCGGAAGCGTGCGCCCCGTCCTCTTTGCGGAAACCCGTCCCAACGGCGACTGGGCGTTGCGGTGCGAAATGCCGGCGGGCGGAAGTCTGCTTTTGGGAAAAAAGGCCGCGTGGTTTTTGCGCGACACCACGGTGCAGCCGGTTTGCGCAGGCCTGCCGCCCGCTTATCTGCCTCTGTTACAGGGGGAGGTGAGGTTGCCCTCCGCCGCGGTTGCCGGGTTTTTGGAACGGGAATGGAGCCAGCTGGCGGAGCGCTTTGTATGCGAGCGGGTGCAGCTGCCGGTGCAGGCGGCCGCCATCGCTGAGGGTTCCGCCTCGCCGGCGGGGGCTTCCGTTCCGGTGCTGGCTGGCGGCCTGCCCAGGCCTGAGTTCTCCCTGCGTCTGGAGGGTTCCCTGAACTTTTTGACCGCAAAGCTTTTGGTCGCCTACGGGGAGGTCCGCACCACCCTGAGTAGCCGTCTTCCCGGGGAGCGCCGGTGCAACCGGGCGGCGGAACTCGCGGCCCTGGGCCGGCTTTCTGGGTGCGGTTTTTCAGCGCCCGACCCCGAAGGGCAGATGGCGCTGCGGGGAGAGCCGGCGATCCTAGAGTTTTTTGCGCGCCAGCTCCCCGGCTTGCAGCGGGCTTGGAAGGTTGAGATCGGAGAGCGTTTCGGGCACGTGACCCGGCAGATCGAACGGATCGAGCCCAGGCTCCAAATCCAGAGTTCCGGGGAGAACTGGTTTGAGCTGGATGTGGCGATGGCATCGGGCAGCGGGGAGCGGTATTCCGGGGCGGAGATCCGGAAGCTCATCCAGTCGGGCCGCAGCCATGTAAAGCGCAAGGACGGGACGGTGGCAGTGTTCGACCCGGCGTTGCTGGACGAGTTTGAGGAGGTGCTGCGGGACTGTGCGCCCGAGCAGCGCCAGCCCGGGCGCTACCGGATCTCCAACAAGCAGGCTGGTTTCGTGCAGGCCTTTGCCGAGGAGAACGGCGCGGCGCTCGAGGCGCCCCCGCACTGGCGGGAGTGGGCCGCCGCCAGCCGGCGGGCCGCAGGGCTTAAGGCGATTCCGCTGGGGCCATTGGAGGAGGTGCTCCGACCCTACCAGAAGCAGGGAGTGTACTGGATGCACTTTTTGGCGGAAAACGGTCTGGGCGGGATTCTTGCCGACGAGATGGGGCTGGGAAAAACGGTGCAGGCCCTCGCGCTGCTGGGGAGCATCAAGGGCCGCAAGCTGGTGGTGGCGCCCTCCTCGCTGCTCACCAACTGGCAGCGCGAAGCGGAACGCTTTCTGCCTGGGGCCCGCGTGCTCGTGCTTTCGGGTGCGCAGCGGCACGAAAAGTTCGCCCGCGAATGGGCGGAGGCCGATCTGGTCATCACGAGTTATCCACTGCTGCGGCTCGACGCGGAGCGCCTTTGTGCGGAGAAGTTTGCCGCGGTGATTTTGGACGAGGCCCAGCACATCAAAAACCCGGACAGCCAGGCGGCGCAGGCCGCCTACCGGCTTCGTTCGGAGCGCCGGTTTGTGCTGACCGGCACGCCCGTGGAAAACGCGGTGCGCGACGTCTGGTCGCTCATGCATTTTCTGATGCCGGGCTATCTGGGCACCCGGGCGGATTTCAAGGAGCGTTACGAACAGCCGGTGTCGCAGGAGCCAGGCGGTCCCGAGCACAGGCGGATGATCCAGCGCCTCGCCCCGTTTGTGCTGCGCCGCACCAAGAAGGCGGTGGCTCCCGAGTTGCCGGACAAGATCGAGCAGGTGGTCTGGTGCGAACTTTCCGGCGCACAACGCGAGGCCTATGGGAAGCTGGTGGATCTTTCCAGACGCGAGGTGAGCAAGGCCGAGGGCCTCAAGAACCAGGGGCAGGCGAGGATGCTCATGCTCACGGCGCTGCTGCGTTTGCGGCAGGCTTGCAACGATTTACGGCTGCTGGGCGAAGGGTTCGCGGGCGGGCTGGAGCCGGAGGCGGCCAAGGAGTCGGGAAAGCTCGAGGCGCTTGACGAGTTGCTCACGGAGGCGCTCGGTGGCGAACACCGCGTGCTGCTCTTCAGTCAGTTTTCGAGCATGCTGGATTTGTTGCAGGCCTGGCTGGAGGAGCGCGGGGTAGCCTTTTGCAGGCTGGACGGTTCCACGCGTGACCGGTCCGCGCAGGTGGATCGTTTCCAGACAGGAACGGTGCCAGTCTTTTTGATCAGTCTTAAGGCGGGGGGCGTGGGCCTGAATCTGACGGCTGCCGACACCGTGGTGCATTTCGATCCATGGTGGAATCCGGCCGTGGAGGCACAGGCGACGGACCGCGCGCACCGGATCGGCCAAAAATCCACGGTGACCTCTTACAAGCTGATCACGCGCGGCACGGTCGAGGAGAAGATCCTGCAACTGCAGCAGCGTAAGCGTTCGCTGATGGATGCGCTTGTCGAGAGCGAGCAACCGCTGATGGACGGCCTTACCATGGACGACATTGCGGGCCTGCTGGAGGCGTAGGATGGCAGCCCCACCGAGCCAAGCCGCCGAACCGTCCAGCTCCGGCCCCAACCGAATGGTTTGCGCGGTCTCTTTGAACCAGTCCGGAGTGGGGGCGTATCACCGGTTGCAGTGCTTGTGGGTTCTGTCCATGGTTTTATGAAACCTCCCTCCTATGAACCGCCGCGCTTTTCTTGAATCCATCGCCGTCACGTCCGCCGGAGTCCTTGTGGGAGGCACAACGGCGCTGGGGCAGGGTGCGACGGAGGCGCGGCGCTACCGGGTCGGGATCATCGGGCACACTGGGCGGGGCGGCTTTGGACACGGGCTTGATTCCATGTGGGCGAATGTCGGGCGTACCGAAGTGGTGGGCTGGGCGGACGCGGGGGCCAAGCCCGAGGCGGTGGCCGCAGCCTCGAACAAGTACCCAGGGGCGAGATGTTTCAGCGACTACGTGCGGATGCTCGAAGAGGTGCGTCCCGACGTTGTGGCGGTGTGTCCCCGGTCTGTGGAGCAGCACAGCGCGATGGTGCACGCGGCCGCGGCTGCGGGGGTGCGCGGGGTTTACATGGAGAAGCCCTTTGTGCGGGATCTGGAGGAGGCGGACGGGATTGTGGCGTTGTGCTGCGAGAAGGGGCTGCGGGTCGCGCTGGCGCATCGCAACCGCTACCATCCAGCGCTGCCGGTGGCGGTGGAGTTGCTCCGGGCCGGGCGGTTTGGACGTTTGCTGGAGGCGCGCGGACGGGGAAAGGAAGATGGGCGTGGGGGCGCTCTGGACCTGTGGGTGCTCGGGTCGCATGTGTTGAATCTGGCGATGGTTTTTGTGGGCCGACCCATGGCCTGCACGGGGCTGCTTTACCAGAACGGAAAGCCCGTGGTGCGCGGCGATTTACGCGAGGGGGAGGAGGGGCTGGGCTTGTTGGGAGGCAACGCGGTTCACGCGCGCTTTGAGACGGAGGCGGGTGTGCCCCTTTATTTTGACTCGGTGCAGAACGCGGGCGCCAAGGCCGCGGGCTTCGGTCTGCAGCTGATTTGCAGCGAGGCGGTGGTGGACCTACGGGTGGATGCGGAGCCCCTGGTGCATGTGCGCTGGGGTAATCCGTTCCGACCGGTGCCAGCGGTCGGCGGGTGGGAGGCGATCACCTCGGCGGGAATCGGGCAACCCGAACCAGAGCAGGACATCCGTCGTCTGGTGGGCGGGCACGTGGCGCCGGCGAAAGACTTGCTGGAGGCGATCGAGCAGAGGCGCGAACCCTTGTGCGGGGCCGAGGCCGGGCGCATGACGGTGGAGATGATTTTGGCGGTGTTTGAAAGCCACCGCCGCGGCGGAGAGCGTGTGTCCTTTCCTTTGGAGAATCGCCTCAATGCGTTGGGATTGCTGCCCGCTGCTCATTGAGCCCTCAGTGCCTGTGCGCCGGACGCGGTGGCAGCCAATGCGCTCCAGTAGGCCTCCACCAGGGCTGGGCCGCTGAAGATCCAGAGGACCGCACCCGCGGCAAGGTAGGGGCCGAAAGGAATCTTGGTGGCCAGGTCACGGCGTCCGCTCACGAGCGCGGCAATCCCCAGGAGGGCGCCCAGGATGGAGCCCGTGAGCACGGCGAAAAGAACAGCCTTCCAGCCCAGAAAGGCACCGATGGCCGAGAGAAACTTGACGTCGCCATAACCCATCACCTCGCGGGGAAGTACAAGACCGGTGATCTGGAGGGTGACCCTTTCGACCTGGTTGAGGTTCAGGAGACGTCCTTCGCACTGCAACTGCTCAAACCCCCAGACCCACTCGCCCGCGCCTACCGGGCGGCCATCCAACGTGCCGCCCTCGACCTGCATCCTGACCTGCTCGGAGCCTCGGAAAAAAAGCGACGCCCAGTCCATGCGCTCGCCGTCGACGGACAGTTCCGCGGCATCGCCTGCGCGCACCCACTCCAATGGCACGGGCGGGCTGAAGGCGAAGCGCTGGCGGCCCATGGCCAGCCGGCCGAGTGCCGATACGGCCCAAAGCAGGCCATATCCGGCGGCTGCCCCCGCGCCAGAGAAGGCCAGGCCACGCCAGAGGCCCGCTTCGCCCTGAAGCTCGGGCCACAGTGCGGAGCAGACCAGCCCCGCGGCTACCCCTCCCAAGGTGATTTCGTCGGGGATGATGAGGTGTTCCAGATCAATGAAGGTCGCGGCGATGAGGAGGCTGAGCAGGAGGAGGTTTGCGGCGAGCAACCCCGGGTGCATCGTGCCGGTCTTCCATGCGGCGCCGGCAAAAAGTCCCGCTGTGAGACACTCCACGAGCAGGTAGCGCGCGGGAATGGGCTGGCGGCAGGAGGCGCAGCGGCCGCGTAGCAAAAGCCACGAAAAGATTGGGATGTTGTAAAACCAGGGAATCGTCCGGGAGCAGTGCGGACAAAAGGAGCGGGCCGGTTGGTGGACCGACATTTCCCGGGGCAGCCGGTGGATGCAGACGTTTAGAAAGGAGCCGACCAGAGCGCCCAGACAGCCGGCGACCATGGAAAAAAGCGCCGCTGGAATTGGGAAGGTCACCTGCGGAGAACACTCGTGGGCAGCGTCAGGGTCAACTCCACACTGGCACAGCGTGCCGAAAGTCACTAAATTTTGTTAGATGAAACCGTTTTGTTTGGTGCTTTTTTTCTGTGTCGCTGTGGTTTCGACGGCCTCCGCCGTGTTGGAACTCACGGGCGAACTTGTGAATTTCAGGGAGAAGCGGGAGCCGGGGGAAAAGGCGCCTGCGCCCATGAAGCCGGGTCCCGGTCCCCGGCCCGTGACGCAGAACAAGGTCCTGACCGTCACCGTGCGCAACGCCAGTGCCAGGATAGAGCCGGGCATCACCCTCCGGTACTGGATCATCGGGCGGGACCCCAAGACCTCGAAGCCCGCACTTCTCGACGGAGGGGAAACCCAGCTCAACCTGAGGTCAAACGGGGTGGAAGTGGTCACCAGCGAGCCGGTCAAAACAACGTTTACCCCGCCGTCGGTTTTTCGGCAGGCAGGCGCGGCAAGGCCTGCGCCGCCGGCGCCGAAGCCGCCGACAGAAGAGGGCAAAGCGGTGGCGCCCACGGGGATGCGGATCGCAGGCTTTGCAATCCAGGCGGTGAAGGACGGCAAGGTCATCGCTGAAAACGTGCAAGACCAAAGCATCAAAGCGCTCATCGGCTCCGAGGGGAGCAAGCCGGGCCCGCTTTTCTCCATCGACCGCCCTGAAAAGGCTGAAAATTAGAGAACTGTGACGGGTGTCATTCGTGCGCGAAAACTGTGTTAACCGTTGGGCGTTTGTCTTGCGCAGGCTTTCTCTTTTTTGGATCAAAGTTTAACCCGCAGCCAAGACTCCCCCAGGTAGCTCCCAAAAGGCGTTTACAAGGGCCGCTGCGCGGCGATTGGGAAGGACGCCCGGCTCCATCTGGTTCATGACATAGGCAAAGCCCAGGCCGCGCTCCGGGTCCGCAAAGGCGACGCTGCCGCCGGCGCCCGGATGGCCAAAGGCAAAGCGGCTTGGACCGAAGGTCTGCCGCAACTTGGACCCATCCGGCGAGACCGGGTCCAGCATGAAGCCGCAACTGAAGCAGGTTTCCATCTGCAGCACCCTGTCGGGACCCTGGACGCCACCGGAATGCATGTGCTCAAGCAGAGAGGGGGCAAGGAAGCGGCGACCTTCCCAGACGCCGCCGCTGGCCAGCATGGCGTAAAACTTAGCGAGGGCGGAGGCCGTGCCGATGCCGCCAAACCCCGGATAGCAGGCGGTGCGCGCCTCAGGGGTGTTCATGGAGACTGCAGAGTGCAGTCCCTTGGGCGAGGCAAAGGAGCGGGAGGTGAGCGAGCCCGGGGTCATGAACGCGGAGAAGAAGGGGTCGCCTTTGGGCAGGAGGGCGCGGGGCGAGAAGACGGGGGCTACCCGGCAAAGCAAATGGGGGGGTAGGCCGATCCAAAAATCCAGGTCCAAAGGTTCGCCGAAGATCCTGCGCCAGTAAGCGCCCAGGGACTCCCCCGCGCCCAATCGACGCAGAAGTTCATCCAGCAGGAACCCAAAGGTCCGTGGATGGTAGCCGTGGGCCTTGCCGGGCTCCCAGGCGGGGGCTTGGCTTGCAAGTGCGGCGGCAACGGCTACCCGGTCCTCGACGGGCGGCGGGGCGTCAAGGGCACAGAGCCCCGCTTCGTGCTGAAGAAGCATGCGGAACGTGACCATAGACTTACCCGAGGCCGCAAAGGCGGGCCAAACCTTGGCGACCGGGGTTTGAAGGGAAAGCTGCGCAACCTCGAGGGCGTGCAGGAGACAGGCGGCGGCAGGGCCCTTGGTCGCAGACCAGACAAGGACGGGAGTGTCAGCCGACCAGACCTGAGACCGTTCGGTGTCCTGGAAGCCGGCTCCGAGGGAGAGCGGAGCGTGGCCCTGGCTCCAAATGGCTACAGAAGCTCCCAATTCACCGCGGCTG
>JBIKSY010000027.1:0-27038 GCA_044348365.1 Chthoniobacteraceae bacterium | reverse complement strand
GGCTGTGACCATGCGCGCCGTCGCAGCACGTTTGCGGCGAAGGAACGGAAGGGATGGACTCAGGCCGCCCATCGCCCCAAAGCATCCCGCACACCAGCGAGATACTCCTGTTCCGTCTGGCCGTTGAACGAAGCGATGAATCCGGAGGAGTCATAACGAAAACTGGTTCTGGGGTGACCAAGAGACAGGAAAATCGCAGAAACGGCCTGAGCCGCCGCCTTTCCCCTCAAACCATAGGCCGTCTGATACATTTCGGTGTACAACTCCGCCTTTTGCCAAGAGACGGCATTCTCTTTGAGACACATCGCAGTACGAACATTCCGCTCCAGCTCAGGGTTGTCTCTGAATAGGCTGACGATCTGCTCTTTTTGCGGGTGTGCCTCAAAACAAAGCTGTCCGCCAAGGTCAAAACTGAGCTGAACCGCTGGAGAATTGCGAATGCCGGCCATCGAGAAAGCCGCATCCAGACGGTTCTTTGCGGCTCTCATCGCTGCATCCGCGACCCTCGCCATGTCCTCGATGTGGACCGCCCCGTCTGCCGCTGAAAGGTTGAAGAACACGTTTCCCCAGTCCGGAGCCGAGGGTGCGGGGGTGTCCGGTCTTGCGGACTTCTTCGGCGACAACCGCTCCAAACTCGCTTCAAACGACGCGTCCGTTCCCTCCAACGGTAAAGCGAGCCAACCAGTCTTCGCCGTATCTATCGCGATCTGGATACGGCGCGAGGAAGGGTCGTTCAGAGTTGCAGGCCCCAAAAATGTCCCATTGATTGTCATAACTTCACCGCCAATAGGCGCTTTTTTTCATCAGAGCGCAGCAGGCTTTTCAACACCAAACATTGGCCCGATTTCCATTGAGACAGCGCACAATGGATACCCCGAAAGGCCGTGTTCCCTCAACGGTCTGGAGTGTGGCGGGTTGCATCCGCAAAATCACCCTGGGGCGAAATGCAGCAAGCCACGGTCGACTTCATCGGCGAATTAAAAAGGCCGTGGCGCATCGACGTTTATTGAAAATGCTTTTTGCACCATTTCCGACGCGTGGCCGCGCGGTGTTGCCGCGAGGCGCTTTAAGGCGATGCCTGCCTGTGAGCCGCAGCGTGGAGCGCCTTCATCTTCACGGTGGCTTCGTGGTCTTCCGACAGGTCGCGCTTGATGAAGTCGCGGTCCCGGGTCAGCGCCCCGATCTGGTTGACGGCGTCCTCCTTGGTGATCCCAAACTGTGGCGCGCCCCCGGTGGCAAAGTGATGTCCCAGTCGGACAGGTTCAAATGCGCTTGGATCCGGTTCCATGGTGGCGCGCATGCGCGGCGTGGCAACGAGCACCTGCGTGAGAGTGACCGGGAACGCTTCGTTGATCGCCTTCTGCCGGCGTTCGATCATCTCGTCGCTGATATCGACCCGGCTGCACAATCTTCCAAACGCGCTGCGAATTCCGCTTTCCGACCGCAGGTTACACCCACTCAGTACCATCCCTACACCCGAACCCGACGCAATTCAGCGAGGAATGGCCGCTGTAAAACCGGGAAGTGGCGTTATAGTGCGGGGCCTGTTCATGAACGTGCGCTCCATTCTCATTCAAGGCGGCCCTTGGGCTGCGGCGGCCTGCTCGGGCGCGCTGCTGGCGCTCAGCTTCGCCCCGTGGAACCAGCCCCGGCTGGTCTGGGTCGCGCTGCTCCCGCTGCTCGCCGCCCTCTGGACGCTCCCCGCCTCAGCCCCCCGCTGGAAGGCGCCCCTGCTGGGTTACACCGCCGGCCTTGTCTTTTTCAGCGCCGTCTTTTACTGGCTTCACGCGCTGGCCGACATTTTCGACTCCCCCGCCCTGCGCGGCGTCCCCCTGCTGCTGGCAGTCTATCTCGCCCTCTACCCGGCCGCCTGGGCCTGGCTGGTCGCCGCGCCGCCCGCACCCGCAGCAACGCCGGGCGCCACCTCCCTGCGCAACATCCGTTTTGCCGTCTGCGGTGCCTCCGGCTGGGTGGCCCTCGACTGGCTCCGTTGCTGGCTGTTTACCGGCTTTGGCTGGAACAGCCCGGGTGCCGCACTCCACAACAACCTCGCACTCATCCAGATCGCCGACCTATTTGGCGTCTACGGCCTCACCTTTCTGGTGGTCTTCGCCAATCTCACCATGGCGCTCGTAGTGCGCCGCCTCAAGGCGGACGCCACCCTCCGCGCCCTTCCCAACCTGCGGGGCGAAATCATGACGCTTCTCGTCCTCCTCGGGTTGGCCGTCAGCTACGGGGTCCGAGTCGTCCTCGAAAAACCCGCCGGCGGCTTCACCACGCTGCGGGCCGTCTGCCTGCAACCAAACATTCCGCAGCTGGAGAAATTCGCAGAAGAGCAGGAGGCCTCCATCCTTTCCCGCCTCGAACGCCTGATGGATCTGGCCACCGCCCTCCAGTCGCCCAAACCCGACCTGGTGATCTGGCCGGAGGCCACCACCCCCCGGGGGATGTTTTCCGACGAACTCAACCACCGCTTCACCCTCCGGCAGGCGGAGCGGGCGGGAATCCCGTTGCTCATCGGAAGCCTCGAACCCGGGGCGGAGGCCGACGAGTCGGGGCGCGTGGCAGAGTACAACTCCGCAATCCTGCTGGGGGACGGCGGAGTCACCCTGCAAAGTTATCGCAAGCGGCACCTCGTCCCCTTCGGCGAGTTCCTGCCCTTCCGGGAATGGGCACCGGGCTGGCTGAGGGAGCTTGTTCCTGGAGACCTGACGCAGGGGCGGGAGGCCAACCTGCTGCACCTTTCGAGTCCGCGGGTGCGCATCGGCGCTCTGGTTTGCTTTGAAGACAGCCTCGCCGCAGAGACTCGCTCCCTGGTGCGCGAGGGAGCACAGCTGCTGGTAAACCTCACCAACGACGCCTGGTTCGGCACGACGGCCGCAGCGGCACAACACCTTGCCAACGCCAGGTTTCGCGCCGTGGAGACCCGCCTCCCGCTGCTTCGCTGCGCGAACACGGGGGTGACGTGCAAGGTGGATTCCCTCGGCCGCGTCGAGCAGCACCTCGAGTCTTTCACCGAGGGGGTCGACACCCTCAGCGTGCAGGTGCCCAACACGCCCGCCCTCACCCCGTACATGCGCTGGGGCGACCAGTGGGTCGGGATGTGCGCCGTCCTCGGTCTTCTGCTGGTACGGGACAAGGCCGCCCGCCGCCGCTCCCCCGGGCCGCCCCAACCGGGGCAATAGGCGCAACAGGCGCAACAGGCGGGCTGCCGGCCGTCAATCCCAGACGATCAGACTCCGCGCCACCTCGCCCCGCTCCAGCGCGGCATAGGCCTCGTTGATCTGTTCCAGAGGCCAGGTCTTCGTCAGAAGGGCGTCCAGCTCCAACGCCCCGGAGTGGTGCATTTCCACGATGCGCGGCAGGTCGATGCGCGGACGCATCGAACCGTACAAGCTGCCCTTGAGGGTCTTCTCGCCATAGACGAGTTGGTTGACGTTGATCCGGGCCCGGGCGTCCCCTCGGCAGATGCCCGCCACCACGCAGGTACCGCCCTTGCGCAGGGAATCGTACGCCTGTTCGATAGGCTCCGGAAGGCCAACCGCCTCAAAGGTGTAGTCGGCGCCGAGGCCACCGGTCAGCTCCTTCACAGCGGCCACCGGGTCGCACGCACTGGAGTCGATAAAGTGCGTCGCGCCCAGGATCCGTGCGACGGCCTCCTTCGACGCGACGGGGTCCACAGCGATAATCTTGGTGGCGCTCACGAGGCGTGCCCCCTGCAGGATGTTGAGTCCAACGCCTCCGCAGCCAAAGACCGCCACCGTGCTGCCAGGCACCACCTGCGCCGCATGGGTGACGGCCCCGACTCCGGTGATCACTCCGCAGCTGACGATGGCCGCCTTCCACAGCGCCACCCCTGACTCGATCTTGACCACGGCCGCCTCGGGCATCGTGGAAAGCGAGCTGAAAGTCGAAACTCCCGCGTAGTGTCGGATGGGGATCCCCGATTTGGTGTGGAACCGGGTTTCACCATCGGGCATCAGACCGGTGAAGCGCATGGCGGTGCCCAGTTCACAAAGGGCGGGGCGCCCCAGCTGGCAGTAGTGGCAGCGGCCGCAGGAGGAACGCCAGATGGGCCAGACGGAATCTCCGGGAGCCACGCTGGTCACCCCCGGGCCGACGGATTCCACGACCCCCGCCCCTTCGTGGCCGAGCACAATCGGCAGGGGCATGGGCAGGTCCCCCTTCATCACGTGCAGATCGCTGTGGCAGACGCCCGCGGCCTTCATGCGGACCAGCACCTCCCCCGCACGCGGTTCAGCCACATGGATTTCTTCGACAACAAGCGGCTGGCCCGTCTGATAAAGCACTGCGGCAAGTGACATCGGCATACCGCCAGCATGCACGCCCGCCCCTGCCGGTAAAGCGTCCCTTCCGGCCACCTGAAAAAACGGGATCAGACGGCCAAAAAAAGGGTTTCCTATGTGGTGGCCTTGGCAATGATTCCAGCCGTGCCCACCCCCTGTTCACGCCCCGCTTTTTCAGCCGTCATGCGTCCGCGCCAAGCCCGGACCCAGGGGGAACGTGTGGCGCGCCGGGAGGCGTACCCCGGCGCGAAGGCGTGGTTTAGAGGGACTCTTTTTTTGAAGGCGGCAACCGCTGCCTGGCTGCTTGGAATCGCCGTGGCGGGTGTCTCCTCCGGCCGGGCTGAGGACGCACCGGAGACGGTCCACGCAGCACGGCAAGCCGCTGCAAAAAAGACCTTTGACGAAAAGATCGCCCCCTTCGTGACCAACTACTGCACCGACTGCCACGGCGACAAGGTTCGGAAGGGCGGGCTGAGTTTCCGCTCCGCCCTCAAAAACCCGGGCACCCCGGATTTTCGGAAACGCTGGAAACAGTCCGTCACCAACCTCAAGGCGCACGACATGCCGCCGGAGGATGCGAAGAAGCAGCCGACAGCGGAGGAGATTCAGGTTTTCGCAGACTGGGTGGCGGAAATGAAACACCTGAGCCCGAAGGACCCGGGCACGTTTGTGCTCCGCCGCCTCAACAAGGTGGAGTACGGCAACACGCTTCATGACCTTCTCGGAAGCGATCCTGGCCTGGCGCGGGAACTGCCGGACGAAGTCTTCGGCGCCGGGTATCTCAACTCCCTCTCCCCGCTGCTCATGGAGCAGTACCTGGGCATAGCCAGCGAGGTCTTGAGCAGCGTCTGGCCGCCCGGAACGCCTCTACCGGGGCCGCTGCAAAAGCGTTTGTTTGGAGGGACGCCTCCCCGCGCGGGCGGCGGCGCGGCGGAGTTGCGCCCGGCGTTTCGTGCGCTGACCAGGGTCGCGTATCGGCGGCCGGCGGCCGAGGCGGAGTTGGACGTACTGGCCGGGGTCTTTGACCTGGCAAAGCAGGCGGGGCGTGCGCATGAGGACTGCATCCGTCTGGTGTTGAAGGCAATTTTGGTTTCACCCCAGTTCCTGTTCATCACCCCGGAGGCCGGGCCCGAGCCGGAAGGCGGGGTTGTGCCACTCGACGACTTCCAACTGGCGGCGCGGCTTTCCTACCTGCTCTGGTCCACGCAGCCCGACGCGGAGCTCTCGGCTCTGGCGGATGCCGGAAGGCTGCGGGAGCCGGCGGTTTTGGACCGGCAGGTCCGCCGGTTGCTGGCGCACCCGCGGGCACGCGCCTTGTTTGACGGCTTTGGCGCGCAGTGGCTCGGGGTGGGCAAGCTGGCCACCAAGACGTTTGACGCGGCAAAGTTTCCGCAGATGAACGCGGAGCTACGGGCCGCCATGTACGACGAGGCTCGGCTTTTGTTTGAGTCGATCATCCGCGAAAACGGCAGCCTCGTGCGGTTTGTGGATTGCGACTACACCTTCCTCAACGGGACGCTGGCCTCCATCTACGGACTGGAGGGGGAGGTTGCGGGCGCCGAGATGCGGAGGGTCCAGCTCCGCAATCCAGACCGGGGCGGAATTCTGGGCATGCCGGGGATCCTGGCCACCACGTCGTTTCCCAACCGGACCAGTCCCGTCAACCGGGGGGTCTGGGTTTTGGAGCAACTGCTGGGGGAACACGTACCGCCGCCACCGCCGAACGTGCCCACCCTTGAAAAGCAGGACAAGGCGAAGATCGCGAACCTGACCCTGCGTCAGAGGACCGAACTGCACCGGACTAACGCCGTATGCATGAGTTGCCACAAGGTGCTCGACCCGATTGGCTTTGGGTTGGAGAACTTTGATGCGATCGGCCGCTGGCGGGAACAGGACGAGAGCGGCGGCCCCATCGACGCCGCCGGGGAGCTTCCCGGCGCCAAGCGCTTTTCCTCGCCGAGCGAACTCAAAAAGATCGTGGCGGAACGGGCCGACGACTTTGCCCGCAACCTCACCGAAAAGCTACTCGCCTACGCACTCGGCCGGCAGCTGGAAGGCTACGACGAAATCGTGGTGGACCGCCTGGCGGAGGCCGTTACCAAGGACGGTTACCGGATGCAGACCTTGGTCACCCAAGTGGTGAGCAGCTACCCCTTCACGCACCGGCGCGTGGGAGAACAGAAAGAAACCCCCAATGCAAAAAAACTGGCTAATTGATCGTCGGACCTGCCTGCGCGGGCTGGGTGCCTCCCTGGCGCTGCCTTTGCTTGAAACCATGGGCTGGGCGGAGCAGCCCAAGGGCTCGGCTTACAAGCCCCCCGTACGCCTCGGCTTCATGTACATGCCCCACGGGATCGTCATGGACCACTTCTGGCCGGCGAGTCCGGAGAGCTTCCTCTCAGCCCCGCCGCCCTGTCTGGAATCCCTACGCCCGGTGCTGGACCAGGTCCTACTGATGAAGGGAATTTCCGGGGTACCCATCGCCCCGTTCAACGGCGCCCCACACGCGCTGGAGCTTTCCACCTGGCTGACCGCCTCCCTCCCGGACGCGAAGCGGCGCAACATCGTCAACATTTCCATCTCCGCCGACCAGCTGGCGGCCAACGCAATCGGGGGCCTCACCGCTTTGCCTTCGCTGGAGCTGGCGACCATGCCGCAGACGCACAAGGAAAACCAGGAGGGGCTCAACGAGGCCTACTACTCGCACTGCAGCTTCCGCTCGGCCACCCAGCCGGTGCCGGCGGAGACCAATCCGCGGAGCGTGTTGAACCGCTTGTTCAAGAACCGGGAACAGGGCGCGGCCGGCGCCAAACCCGGCGCGGCGGCTCCGCCGGATGCGTTGGAACGGGGAATGCTCGACCTGGTGCTGGGAGGCGCGAGGGATTTGCGCCGGCGATTGAGCGCACAGGACCAGCACAAGCTGGATGAATACCTCGACAGCGTGCGCTCCCTGGAACGGCGCATCGCGGCCATCGAGCACCGCCAAAAGGAGGCCGCGCTCGAGGCGGCCGGCGTACGCACGGCCAAGCGGCACGCCTCCGACTCGCCCCCCATTGAGATCAAGATTCCGGAGGGGGACAAACGCAGCGACTACATGAAGATCATGTGCGACCTGACCGTGCTCGCCTTTCAGACGGACACAACCCGTGTGAGCACCTACATCGGCTCGACTCCCAACGGGGTCTCCTACCCCGAGCTCGGATTTACCGACGAGCACCATTCCGTGACCCACCACAACAACCAGGCGGAGAAATCCGACAAGGTGGCGAAGATCGCCGCCTTCAACGTGGCGCAGTTCGCCTACATGGTGGAGAAAATGCACAACCTCAGGGAGGGCGCGGGCACCCTGCTCGACAACTGCATCATGATGTGGGGCTCCGGCCTGGAGGACGGCAACAAGCACACCCGCGAAAACCTGCCCTTCATCCTTGCGGGCCGTGGCGGAGGCGCCCTGAAAACGGGCCGCTTCCTCACGGGCGTAAGCGGCAACCAGGGGGACCTGCTTGGCACGCTTCTCCATTGCGCTGGCGTGCCGCTGGACCGTCCCTTGGGAATCGCCACCAAGCAACTCCCGGAGCTGACCAACTCCTAGCAGCCCACGGAAGGGCTCAGCCCCCGGCGACACCTTGCAATCCGGACAACAGAGACGGAACATTCGGCAACCAACCACCTACGACTGAAGTCGCCCGCCCGGGGGGGAGGGTTGCTCCGCAGGGCCGAAGCCACAAGCAAGCCCGGCCCGAGTTTGGAAATGAAAGATTGCTTGCCGCCTCGAATCCCTGAAGAAGGGAGGACGTCATGAACACACCGGACACTACTCCTTCGCAGGGCAAGCCTTTGCGCGACCATATCGTCCAGCGTGTAGAAGCCTACACCAAAGAGGAACCGGTCAAGGCGGCGAGTGCCGCCTTCGGGCTCGGAATCCTGCTTGCTCTGCTACCGATCGGTGGCCTTGTCGCGGGGGTGTTCAGGCTGCTTTTTCTGCTGGCGCGTCCCCTTCTGATGATCTTGGGCGTGGTGAAGGTGTTTGAACACTGGGACAGCCGGCGACCGCAAGGCGAGGCGGAGCGTTCCGAAGACGCCGCCCCGGAAGACCAGCAGGGGTAAAACCCAGGTTTCAAGTGCGCGGCCGGCTCACCTGGCGGCGTCGATAACGGCCTCCAGTTGCCGTGCAAAACTTCGGGCGACCGCCCCCCAGGAGTGGGCAAGGACGGCAGACCTTGCAGACTCGCGTAACTGGTCCCGCAGGCGGTGCTCCCGCACAAGTCTGACCGCCGCCTCCAGGAGCCTTTCGGGCTGGTCGCGAGGCACCAGCAAACCGTTTTTGCCGTCGGTGACAAACTGTAGTGCCGCAGCGTAGTCAAAGCCTGCGAAGGCCAGTCCGCTGGAGAGGCCTTCCAACACTACGTTTCCAAAGGTCTCGGTCTGGCTGGCATGAATGTACACATCGGCCGAGGCATAATACCTGCCGATATCCCCGTGCGGAACGGCTCCCAGAAAGACACAATGCGGCTGCGTTTCTGACACGGCGGACCGCAACGGCCCCTCCCCCACGAGGACAAAGCGGCAGTTAGCATTGGCAGCATGCATCCGGCGGTAGGCTTCCCACAGGAGCGGATAGTTCTTTTCCGGCGCAAGGCGGCCAACGTGCAGCACCACGCATGTTTGCGGACCAGCCCCCCAACTGCGCCGCAAATCAGTACACCGGTGGCTGGGATTAAACTTTTCAGTGTCCACCCCCCGCGAAAGAAGGCCCAGATTCCGAAACCCCACCCGTTCCAGTTGCCCGCACAACTCAAGGGTTGGGACAAAAGTTCGTGCCGTGCGGTTGTGAAGCCTGCGCAGCCAAGCCAGCACCAGCCCCTGCATTGCCTTCCACCCATAGTGCCCCGCATAGGTGTGGAAATTGGTGTGGAAACTCGAGGTCACCGGAATGCTCAAGGCAAGCGCAGCGCCCACCGCTGACGCGCCCAGGGGGCCCTCGGTCACCACGTGGACCAGGTCCGGTCGCTCACTTTGCCAGAGGCGCCTGAGCCGCCCCCCCGCCGGAAGTCCCATCCGAAGCCCTGGATATCCGGGAAGAGGCATCCCCGGCATCGGCTGCTGCAGGAAAGGATTTGAACCCGCCCCGGCGGATTCCTCCGGCCTCCGCGGGCGGTACACCGTCACGTGATGCCCGAGTGCGGCGAGCTCCCGCGCGAGCACACCAAAGGTCATCGCCACCCCGTTGATTTCCGGGGGAAAGGTTTCAGTGACCAAGGCGATTTTCACGCCACCCAAAAAAGCGGGCGGACCGCGGCTTGTAAACAAAGCGGGAAAGGGTGACTCCACAAAGCCGGGGCCGGCCGCCCCGAATTGCCCCACTCGAACCGTGGCAAACGCGCAGGCAGCCATTACAGTCAAGGCTCACACCAATGGACACCCCTAGCCCAACGGCATCGCTGCATGATCTTTCCTTCGCGCAGATGCAAGCGCGTCTGACTGCCGACGGCTTGAAACCGGCCCATGCCACAAGCCTCTGGAAGCTTCTGTACGCCAGACTGGAGCCGAACCCGGAAGCCGCTGCCGACCTGGCCCCGCCACTCAGGCGCTGGCTGGAACAGCACTGGGGGAGCACCTTCGAAGGGCACAAGGCCGAGGTTTGCGAACGCATCGAGAGTAGCGACCAACAGACCCGCAAAATGCTGCTCAAACTGTCCGACGGCCAGATCATTGAAACCGTGGTGATGGGGTATCCGGGCCGTTTTACGGCCTGTTTGAGCACGCAGGCCGGCTGCGCCATGGGCTGTGTCTTCTGCGCGACAGGGCAGATGGGGTTTGTGCGCAATCTGCGCGCCGGGGAGATTCTGGCCCAGATCCTTGAAGCCCAGCGGCTGTTGCGCGCAGATGGAAACTCGCTTCGCAACCTCGTCTTGATGGGCATGGGCGAGCCCCTCCAGAATTACGACGCAGTGATGCAGGCGCTGGCCGCCGCAACGCGTGCCCCGGGGCTTTGCCTGGGGCCGGCGCACATCTCCGTGAGTACCGTCGGTGTGGTGCCCGGGATTGTCCGCTTTGCAGAGGAGCGCCAGCCCTATTCCCTGGGCATCAGCCTGCACGCCTCCTCCGACGAGGAGCGCTCGGCCCTGCTTCCGGTCAACCAACGCTGGCCCCTCTCCGAGCTCATAGGCGCCTGCAAATACTATGCGGCCCGTTCGGGCCGGCGCGTCTTTTTTGGCTGGACCCTCATACACGGCCGAAACGACTCCCTGGAAAGCGCCACCCGCCTCGTGGAGCTCCTCAAGGGTCTGGACGCCCACGTCAACCTGATCCGGCTCAACGCCACCGCCGGCTTCGAAGGAGTCAGCACCGAGGCCGCTGCCGCATCGGCCTTCCGAGCCGCGGTCCAGGCCGGGGGCCTCCCCTGCACGATCCGCCAGTACCGGGGCATTGACGTGGCCGCGGGTTGCGGGCAACTACGCGCCGAACGACTCGCGCGCCCCGGCCCCGCGCGCGCTGTCAAAAGCGGGTGAACCGAGGTCTTTTTGTCCGCAACCTCACGCTTCGGGAGCGGCGGTTTTTGGCTTTTTAGGCTTCGCTGCAAAGCGAGGTGCACCTTTCTCAAAAAGGGCACCTCTTGCCTTTTGAAGTGACCTGCGGCTCCGAGGGAACTACTGCCTCGCAAAGAGCCTCGGTGACTGGCTTGTTTCCGTTTCAGAAACCTTGCCTGCGTCCTGCGCCGACCCCACCGCTTTTTTGGTGCCCCAGCCGGAACTGCCCCGGGCTCAGGCCGCTCCACTCCTTGAAGGCGGCCTGCAGGTACTGGCTGTGGGTGAAGCCCGTCTGCGCGGCGATGGCCTCGACGGTCAGATCCGTCTCGCGCAGGAGCCGTTCCACATCGCGGAACCGGACCCGGAGGATCTCCTGCTTTGGGGTGCGTTTGAGCGCCGCCTGCATCCGCCTGTCCAGCGTGCTTCTGGAGGCGTTGAGCCGCTCGCAAAGGTCGTTGACGTTGATTCCAAAAGACGCGTTTTCCCGGATGATACGCACGGCCCGGGCGACAAGCCGGTCATGGATTACGGACCCGTCGGAAGATTCCCTGGCCACGATGCCCTTTGGGGGAAGGAGCTGCTGCGGCCGGGCCGGCGCCCGTCCGTGCATCAGCTCGTCGAGCATTTGGGCGGCGACGAAGCCGACCGCATGCCCGTCAAACTGCACGCTGCTCAACCGGGGCGTGGCGAAGGTACAAAGCGTTTCCTCGTTCTCTGCCCCCACCACCGCCACCTCCTCGGGCACGGCGATTCCCGCGCGCTGGCAGGCGTCGAGCAGCCGCACCCCCAGCTGGTCGTTTGCTGCAAACACGCCCGCAGGCTTGGGCAGGGCGCCGAGCCACTCCGCCAGCCGGGCCTGGCTGCGCTCCCAGTCGGCGGGCCGCTCGGAATCCGCCTCGTTGAGCAGCTCGCACGCAAAACCCCGCGCCTCCACCACGCTGACGAAATTCCGTACCCGTTCCACGAAAAAGGACTCCGTCCGCAGGCCGTACGCCCCGAACTGGTGGTACCCCCGCTCAATAAAGTGCTCGGCCACCATTCGTCCAATCTGGGCGTTGTCGCACCCGACAAAGGGCCTGCCGTCGCCGAGCCGGGTCGACCGCAGCTCCACGGCAGGCACTCCCGAGGCGGCGATGATTCTGGCGGTCTGGGGTGTGAAGGTCCGCGTTAAGATGCCGTCGCCGTCCCAGTCACGCAGCCATTCCGGAGGGGAGGAGTCCAGCGCGCGCAGCTCCAGAAAGGTCGACCAGGGACCGTGCTCCGCCACATAACGGCGCACGCCGGAGAGGAGTTCGCGGGTGTAGGTGCGTGTGGTCTCGACGAGAAGGGCCACCCGGGGAATGCGTGAAGGAGGAAAAAGCCCCATGCTGGTGAGGAAGATGAAGGTGAGCAAAAACCTGAGGACTGGTGCACCATAGTTGCATAGGCAGCCCGCTCCAAGCTGGCATACTCCTTTCCGAGCACGTCCCCCCAGCCGCGCTATCCATTCTCCTACCAGCCATCCTATGCCCTCCAACAAAGTCCTTTTGATCATCGGCGACGCCGCGGAAACCGTGGACACGCTTTATCCTTACTACCGCCTCATGGAAGGGGGGTTTGAGCCGGTGATCGCGGCCCCCGAGAAGCGGCGTTACCAGATGGTGCTGCACGAGGTCAAACCCGGCTGGACCATTACCAAGGAATGGGAGGGCTACTCGATCGAGGCGGATATCGCCTTCAAGGACATCCGGCCCGAGGATTATCTGGGGATCTTTTTTAGCGGCGGCCGCGCCCCGGAGTACATCCGCGAGGACGAGGCGCTCCTGAGCCTGACCCGCTACTTTTGGGAGCACCAAAAGCCGATGGCAAGCGTCTGCCACGGAGTCGAGATCCCCGCGAGGGCGGGCATCGTCAAGGGCCTGCGCATGGCGACCGTGGCCAAGTGCAAGTTCGACCTGGAGGTCTGCGGCGGGATCTACGTCAACGAGCCCTGCGTCATTGACCGGAACATGGTCAGCGGCAGAACCTACCACGACAGCGGCCATTTCGTGGCGCCCTGGATCAAAATGCTCGAGGCTGCCCGCGGCGCGTAACCGCCCCGTAGCAAGACTCTCCGCCCCCTCCCTCCCAACCGTCTCCTCCCATGATGAACCGCCGTGACTTTCTCAAGGCCGCACCCGCCGCCGCCCTGCTTTCCTCCCTCGCCCCCGGGGCCTTTGGTGCCGACCCGTTCCGCCTGCGGTACGTGCTTTCCTCGGCGATGTACGGCGAGATGCCTCTCGAGGTAATCCTGCCCGAGGTCGCCAAAACCGGGGCCGAGGCCATCGACATCTGGTGCCGCGTCCACGGAAACCAGCGGGAACAGATTTCTGAAATGGGGGACGAGGCCTTTGCCACGCTGCTGGCCAAACACCAGGTCAAGTTGGGTGTGAGCACGCGCTATCCACTGGGGCCGTTCAAGCTGCAGGAAGAGCTGGCGTGGGTCAAAAAGTTCGGGGGCAAGATCGTGCTCTGTGGCAGCACGGGCCCCAAGGATCCGGAGGGGGCCGAGGCCAAGGCAGCGGTGCAGAAGTTTTTGGAGGAAATGAAACCCCACGTGGCAAGGGCCGAGGAACTGGGCGTGACCATCGCGATCGAGAACCACAGCAAGCAGGCCATCTACCACCCGGACTCGCTTCGCTACTTCGCGGAATTCAACCGCTCCGCGCATCTGGGCATCGCCCTGGCGCCCCACCACCTGCACCTTTGGGCCGACCAGATTCCCGCGCTGATCCGCGATCTGGGCGCCAGTCAGATTCCCTTCATGTATTTTCAGGAACACTCCGAGGGAATGTCCACCAAGGCCGCCAAGGAGGTGGAGATGCAGCAACTGCCCGGCTTCGGCGGCGCGCTGGACTACAAACCCATCGTCAAGGCGCTGCGTGACATCCGCTATGGTGGCTACGTGGAAATCTTCATGCACCCGGTCCCGCGGGGGATTCCGATTTTGCCCACCGCGCCAGAGATCACCGCCGCGATCAACAAGTCGCGGGCATACATTGAAAACTGCCTGCGCCAAACTGCGTAATGAAACGACTCCTGCTCCTGGCGGCGGCGTTGTACTTCGCGACGGGCGGACTGCGGGCGGCACCGCTGGTCCCCGGCTTTGAGCGGTTCCACGCCTCGGCGCCCTCCGCCGACGGGGGCCGCCTCCTTTACAACGAGCTCGGGTGCGTCAACTGCCACGGCGGCGACACGGGGCTCCCTGTTCGGCGCGGCCCCGAGATCAAGGGGGCTCCGCTGCACGCCCAGACCGACTGGCTCGAGGCGTTCCTCTCCCACCCGGACGCGGCGCATCCGGGCACCCCGATGCCCGCGCTCCTCACGGGCAAGTCCGCGGGGGACGCCCAGGCCATTGTGCAGTACCTCGCCACGCTCAAGCCCAAGGGAGCGCTGAAATTGAAGCCTTCGAGGCACGTGAATGCCGCCCGCGGCAAGGAGCTTTTTCACACCATCGGCTGTGTCAGCTGCCACGCCCCTCGGGCCGGGTTTGCGCCCGCTGCCGGAACCCCCGGGGCGTCTGATTTTACCTACGCCTCACTGAGCTTTCCCGACCTTCGCCAGAAAACCAACGTGACGGTCCTGGCTGACTTCCTTCTGGATCCGCTCAAACTGCGCCCCTCAGGCCGGATGCCGAAGCTCCTTTCCTCCGAGGACGACGCGATGGATATCGCGGGCTATCTGCTGGATTTTGAACCCAGCGACGGACGGCTTTCGTTGGAAATCCGCCCGCTAGAAGCCAAACCGGAGCTTGTGGCCCAGGGCCGAGCCTTGGTGGCGCAGGCCCGCTGTGCTGCCTGTCACGAGCTCCCAAAGGAGGTGGCCGCGGTGCCCCAAAAACTGCGTACCCTATCAGGAGGCTGTCTGGACGCCGCCCAGCCGCATGGCGTCCCCCGCTACGAACTCAGCGGACCGCAACGCGCCGCCTTGCTGCTGTACCTCGCGCAGGCCAACGAGAAGTCCGGTCCGGAGCGCACCGCGGATCTGAGCTTGCAGGCCCTGAACTGCACCGCCTGCCACGAACGCAACGGCTCAGGCGGACCGGACTCCACACGGAAGGCGTACTTTCAAGGCGACCACAATTTGGGCGACACGGGACTCTACCCGCCGCCGCTGACGGGTGTGGGTCGCAAACTCCAACCGGCCTGGCTCGAGAAAGTGCTCTCCGGGGAAAACCGGGTGCGCCCCTACTTGAAGACGCGGATGCCCGTTTACGGCGACGCCGTTTCCGGCCTTGGTCCCTTGCTGGCGCAGGCCGATGCGAAGACTCCAAGGCAACTCCCCGGCGGTGACGACGCAGCCGGCAGAAAACTTCTGGGCACGATGGGCGGAGTCGGCTGCATCACCTGCCACCGTTGGGGAGACCGTCCGTCGCTGGGCATCCAGGCGCTGGACCTGAGCAACCTCGGACAGCGCATCCAGCCCGACTGGTTTTACGAGTACCTTCTGGATCCGGCAGCCTACCGCCCCGGCACCCTGATGCCCTCGTTTTGGCCGGGAGGCAAGGCGGCCAACACCCAGGTTTTAGGCGGTGACACCGCCAGGCAGATCGCCTCGATCTACTCCTTCGCCAAGAGTGCGAACGGCGAGCCGGAGGGGTTTCCACAGACACAGACCGGGGAGTTTGAGCTGCTCCCGAAGGAGCGCCCAATCGTGCAGCGCACGTTCATGGAGGGGGTTGGCACCCATGCGGTGCTGGTGGGATTTCCAGCGGGCGCACATCTGGCCTACGACGCCAAGGGCGCCCGCCCGGCACTCGCGTGGACAGGGCGTTTTTTCGATGCCTACAACACCTGGTTTTCCCGGTTCGCTCCCTTTGAAAAGCCAGCAGGCGAGCGAGTGGTGCACTGGCCGAAACCCTGGATTGCGCCCGCCTCGCGCTTTTTGGGCTACCGCCTCGATGCGGACGGTGTCCCCATTTTCATGTCCTCCGTCGGGGGACTTGCTGTCGAAGACCGCTTTGAAGGTGTTCCCAACGGCCTGCGCCGCACCCTTTCCTGGGCCGGACATGCCGCGACCCAACCCCCGATCCAGCATCCATCCGGAGTCACCGTGAGGGAGGAGGCCTCGCCCGCGCAGGCCCGGCGCATCTTTACCTACTTGTGGGAATGAATAAACAACTGACGCTCCTTTTGCTCTGCTCGGCCGGAGCCGCCGCAGGCGTGCTGGCAGCGGCACCGCAGTACCAGATCGCCGACGTTCTAACCGCGGACGCCCCCTCCAGCTCCCGCAGCAAGGAGTGGAAACCCGGGGCGGGAATCCCGTTGGAGGTGAGTGGAATGGACTGGATGCCCGACGGGCGCCTGGCGGTGGCGACCCGGAAGGGGGAGGTCTGGATGTTGGATGGCGTGCTCGCCCCCACCCCGGACAAAGTGAGCTTCAAGCTGTTTGCGTCAGGCCTGCACGAGCCCCTCGGTGCGCTGCGCGATGGCGACGGGCTGCTGGTCGCGCAACGGAGCGAGGTGACCCGGCTCCGCGACACCAACGGCGACGGCGTGGCGGATGAATACCGTTCCGCAGGTGGCGGCTGGAACGTGTCGGGCGCCTACCACGGTTACGCCTACGGCCCCAAGCGCGACGGACGGGGCGAGCTGTGGGTGACACTCAACCTGGACATGGGCGACCACTCGGACAACACAGCGCCTTGGCGCGGCTGGGGGGGAACCCTCGGCACGGACGGCGCGTTCCGTCCGCTGGTGGCGGGTATGCGCTCCCCCTGTGGCCTGGGAGCTGGTCCAGGGGGCGACATGTTCTGCGTGGACCAGCAGGGCACGTGGATTCCCGCCACCCCCGTCTACCATTTGCGGAAGGGCGCGTTTTTTCTCAACCCCGAGGGGATCGCGCCCCAGAGCCTGCCGGATTCCCCGGTGAAGCTATCCAAGAGCGTCCCAGAGAAAGTACCTTATCCGGAAGCAGTCCACACCCTTCCGGAGATGCGTCCGCCCGCCGTCTGGTTGCCCTACAACAAAATGGGGCGCAGCGGGACGGATCTCGTGTTGTGCGATGCGGGCGGCAGGTTCGGGCCGTTTGACGGCCAGTTGCTGGTGGCGGAATTTACCGATGCCAAGATCGGGCGGGTGTTTCTGGAAAAGGTCGGGGGAGAATATCAGGGCGCCGCCTTCCCCTTTTTGGACGGCTTTGCCTCAGGCATCGTGCGGCTTCTAACGGCCAGCGACGGCAGCCTGATGGTGGGAATGACCAGCAGGGGCTGGTCCTCACTCGGCACCAAGTCCTACGGCCTGCAGCGGGTCCGCTGGAACGGAAACGCGGTGTTTGCCATCCGGGAGATGCGCGCCAAACCGGACGGCTTTGAACTCGTCTTTACGCAACCGGTGGATCCGGCCACCGCGACCGATCCGGCCTCTTACGCGATGAGCAGCTATACCTACCTCTACTCCAAGGCCTACGGGAGCGACGAAATCGAGACGGCGCCGCTCAGGATTCTCAGCGCGACCCTTGCGCCGGATGGGTGCAGTGTGCAGTTGCGGGTGGAGGGGCTCCGGGCACTGTTTGTTCACGAACTACACGCGCCCGGAGTACGGTCGGCCGGGGGCCTCAAGCTGGACCACGCCGAGGCCTACTACACGCTCAACCGGATTCCCTAGCCCGCCGCAGGCCGCTTCCCGAAGCGGTCAACATCCCTGCTTCCGCACCCCCTCAATCGCTGGAGGGAGCGGGGAATCAAAAAATGTCGGTGTTGCCCGGACTGCGCTCGCGCCAGAGCCAGATTCCGCCGCGCATGCCAAGGTCATTGGAGACCGTGCCGACATCCGGCGGGAGGCCGTCGCCGAGGTGTCTGGCGTTTCCGCCCCCGATGTGAAGGTGGTCGAAGGTGGTCAGGGCACGCAGGGTTTCAATTGCCAGGGCGACCCGCTTCTTCCACCTCCGCTTGCCGACCGACTCGAGGGCGGCATCTCCAAGCTGCTCCTCGTAGGTCTCACCCTTGCGGAAAGGATGGTGCGCCAGTTCCAGATGGGTCGACAAACGGCCGTCTTCAAAAATGCTCGAGCCCATCCCTGTGCCCAGGGTGATCACCACCTCGACCCCATTTCCCTTGATCGCGCCAAGGCCCTGAATGTCAGCATCGTTGAGCACGCGCACCGGCTTGCCAAGTTTCGCGCTTAAAGCACGGTCGAGGGCGAAACCGCGCCACGCCTCGGTGCCCAGATTATGGGCTGTGATGATGATCCCCCGCCGGACGACGCCCGGAAAGCCCACCGAAACCCTGTGGTATTCAGGGAGGGGGGCGACGAGTTTGGCCAGTGTCTCAACCATCAACTCCGGCGGACACCCCGGAGGCGTGGCCACGCGAACCCGCTCGGTGAGCATCGTTCCTTCGCAGTCGAGCACCGAGGCCTTCAGCCCGGTTCCTCCGATGTCAATGGCCAGCGTTCTGAGCTCGTTTGCGGGTGGAGCCGCGACTTTTTTGGCGGCGGTCTTTTTACTGGGTGCTTTTGCACGGGTTTTTCTGAGCATAAGGAAGCGAAGGTAGGGTGGTTTTCAGCCGGGGCCAACGCCCCCCCCCCAGCTCACGTTGCCCTGGTTCCTTTCGCAACAGAGAAATAAAGACCCGCCTGCAATCACCTACGCAAAGCTTTGCCGGCGAACCCCTCCCCCTTCTGGGCAAATATTTGTCCGGGCCCGCACCGCTGGCCTGCCCCGGCGGCCGGCCTGCGGCCCGCACCGGCCGCTACTTCGGGAGGTGGCGTTCCCACTCCAAACGGCGGTTATCGCCGACTGCCCACACGATTCCATTGAAGAGCAGCTTTTGAAAGCCAGCGTCCTTCCAGGTGCGCTCGTCGTGGCCTGAGGCGGTGTAGAACACCCGGCCCTTCCCCTGATCCCTGACCCAGGTCCAGGGCTCGCGCATCTCTCCCTCCACCCGCTCCATCAGGATGGTACGAGCCTCTGGGTTGTGGTCCGCATGCACGTAGGTCTCGTCCCACGCCTCAAACTCCGCAAACCCCTTCATCGCCGGATGGGACGGGTCAACTATGCTCGCCTTAAAGACGCCGCTTTTGTGGCTCTTGAACCTGCCGCCCACGAGTTTGACGAAATCCAGCGAGTGCCCGAAGCAGGCGCTTGCGCAATGGACTGGCACAAAGCCGTGGCCGCTTTCGACAAAATCGGACAGGGCCGTGAACTGCTCGGGGGTGATGCGCGGATGGTTGGCGTACAGAAGGACGGCGTCGTATTGCTTGAGGTTTTCCGCATTCAAAACGTCCACGGTCGTCGCATAGTCGAGCTGGATCTGCCGGGGCGCCAGAGCCTCCTTGAGGATCGGGCTGTACAGGTTGCTGTTGTGGTGCGGGCTGTTGTGGCCGAGAAACAGCACCCGCAACGTGCCGGGATCGGCGGAGGCCGCCGACACAAATGGGGAAAGGGCGAGCAGGCCCAGTGCGGTAAAAAACAAACGTCTGGAGGTCTTCATACTTGCACACTACCGCGGTTGAGGAATTTTGGTTCGGTCAACTTTTAGGAGAAATCAGCCATGTACTCCGGCGAGGCACACGGAAGTCCTCCCCGGCGCAACCGAGGGGCGGTGAGGCTACTCCGCAGCGGGACCGACGCTCCAGCGGTCGGTGCGGAACGGAAGCGCGGGAAGACCGGCAGCGTTGTAGACGGTGCAGGCGGGCATGTTTTGAAAGGCGTACCGCAGCGCGGTCGGGCGGGCGACTCCCTCGGCGGTCACGACAATCCAGCTTCCACGCAGGACGGCTTGGGCCGGATGAAACCGCCCGTCTGCCCCGGCGAGTTCAAAGCCCTCCGGCCCCTTGAGCATGAGTCCCTCGGCATTTTCACGCACCTGTACCTCCGCCTTTTCAGCGGAGAAAGCCACCTCGCCAAAAACGGGGCCCGCCGAAACCACGGCCTCGGCGTACACATTCTGCAGCGCCCAAAGGGCCGCCCTCCGGCCAACGGCCTGCTTGTTGGGCGGATGGATGTTGGTGGCGTCCCCCACATCCGCAGCACACACCACCCCCGCGTCCGGGACCTCCCGGGCCACGCGGATCTGGGCCTCACGCACGAGCGGGTAGGAGCCCTGCATGGGGGTCCAGGTCTCGGGCTTTCCAAAACCTGCAAGCGTCACCAGCACAAAGGGAAACGGCCTGCCCCAGTCCTCCCGCCACCCCTCGATCAAGCGCCTCATGACGGGAGCATACAACTCCCCCCGGCGGGCGTTGGATTCCCCTTGGTACCAGAGGGCCCCCTTGATGTTGAAGGGCGCGAGGGGCCGGATGTTGTTTTCGTACAGACCGCCGGCCCGCAGCACCGGTGCACTATCGGAGACGGCAAAACCCTGCTCCGGAGTGAGCTGCGGCTTGGGCGCTGGCGGCGGTGCCCCGCCGGTTGCCTTGGCCTCCGCCACCTGCTTTTTCCACGCGGCCAACGCCGCCTGATCCTCCGCCAACCGCGGCCCGAACTCCGCGTTGAGGGCCTGTGCCTTGGCTTTCAACTCAGCAAACACCGGCTCGGCCTCCAGCGTGCGCAAAGGCGTCCAAGGTTCGGCGGCGGTCCCTCCGGAGGCGGCAATGAGCAGGCCGACCGGCGTTTTAAGCCGTTCGCGCAGTTGCCTCGCAAAGAAGAACGCGGTGGCGGAAAACTCGGGGGCGGTCTGAGGGCTGCAGACGCGCCAACCCTTGCCCGCCTGATACACACGGATCTGGCTGTCGACGGCGGAGGCGACTTCCGCGTCGACGTTGAGCACCCCGCCGTAACCGCACCAAGGCCCCTTCTGGAGCGTCTGGACCATGTTGGACTGGCCGGAACAAAGCCAGACCTCGCCGGCGAGCACATTGGTCAGCGTCAGCGTGTTGGTCGGACCGGAAACCTCGATGTCCGGCACCGGGCCGGCCTTTTGCGCAGGCAGCAGCACCTTCCAGGGAGCGGCCTTGCCTGCGCCCTGGGTCTCCGCAACCACCGCGCCGCCCACCTTGACGGCCACCTTCTCCCCCGCGTCTGCCCAGCCCCAAAACTGCAGGGGTTCGCCGCTTTGAACCGCCATGTCACTGCCCAGGATTCCCGGCAGCGTCACCGCTGCACGGGACGGAAGGGGGGCGGTGAACCAAAAGGCAAACGCGGAAACACCCGCCAGACAGTCCATCCAGACTCGGGAGCGGCGGACAGGTGGAAGCAAGTGGGAGGTTGGTTGGTTCATGGCAAAAGTGAGGGTCGGGTTTGGAGCAAAGACCTCAGCGGGTCCGGCCGGTGAGCATTTGATACTCCTCAGGGGTCAGGGGTGCCTTTTCCACCCACTTGCGCGCATCGGCGGGCTTGAGCCGGAAGTATTCGGTGGCCGCCTTTTCGAGCGCAGCGGAACGCTGTGCGCCGGTGACCCCGATGGTCAGCGCCCACTCGATTGCCGCCGCGGGATCCTTGGCCGCAGTCGCTTCCACAAAGCCGCGGACCGCTGCCGGGTAATCCGCTGTTTTGGAAAGTGCATCCACCTTTTTGGCAGCCGCCTGGGGATCCTTTTGCGCGGCCTTGGCCAGTTGGTTCGCGTAGGCGCTTTCCCTCAGGGCGCTGGGCGGGAGTGCCTCGGGATCGACCTGCCGCGCATAGCGCCGAGCCTCCGCGGGGCTCAGTTGAGCCAGCGCTGCAGCGACCTCAGGATACGCCGCCACGTTCATTCCAGGCCAGCGGGCCAGCTCCGCAAGCGCAGCCGCACGCGTCGGACCGGCGGGAAGGGACTGCGCGTAGGCAAGCGCGTTGGAGGGGTCCTCGCCCTTGGCCGCCTTGGCGATAAAACCCGAAATGGCCCCCCTTGCGCCCAGGATTCCGGCCGGCCCCTGCGCCAGCTGCGGGGCGATTCCGAGAAACTGCTCGGGCTGCTCGGCAGCGCTCTTGGCCAGGGTTTGCCCCACGGCCTTTTGAGCGTCCGGCGCCAGACCGGCGCTCCAGGAAGCAAAGGCGACCGGATCCTTTTTGGCCCACGGGCCCAGCAGCACGTCGACGCTGTAATGCGTCGCCCTCGCATCCAGCCAGAGGGCGGCCGCCTTCTCCGGGGCAATCTCGGAGAGGCGCTTGGCCGCAAACTGGAAGTCAAAGCGGTTGGAACGGTAAAAGTCGGTCCCAGCGGTTTCCTTTGCCAGCATGGCCCGCAGTTCGTCGGGCTTGAGGTGGCTGATAGCCTCCATCAAAGCCAAACGGGTCGCCGCCGGAGAACCGGCCTTTTCGCAGGCGAGCGTCAGTTCCCGGAGAGAGCCCTTTGGAAGAGCGCCCAACTCCCCGGACGGCCGGACCGCAGCCTCGGAAGCCGCTGTGGCCGGGGCCAAGGATGGAGACTCAACTGGCACGACAGGCGGAGGCACGGTCTTGGCTGAGGCGACAGTGGACGGCTGCAGCCCGCGGGAAAAGCCGCCCGCAAGTTGAAACCCGAGCGCTGTTGCAGCGATGCTGAGCAGAGGGAGCAGACGGGGAGACATTGGGTGAGGGAGGCTGGTGTCGCTATTTTGCGCGGATGGGCGCCATCCTCCGCCGCAACTCGGACTTGTCCGCCTCCGGCAGCGGCAAGCCCGCGATAAATTCGCCCTGGGAAACCCCCGGGCCGCGGTTTTGCCCAGCCAACAGGGCGTAGTAGTCCAGTTTGGAGCTCCTCGAGAGGAGCTCGGCTCCGGCGCGGACGGTTTCCGCACTCTCTCCCCAGCTCCTTGTCTTGAAGGCCGCCTCCTGCATGAGGGAACTCAACGCCCCATCCCGGAAGGAACCCTGAGGGAGGGTCTCTATCCACTGCAACGCCGAGGAGCGGTTTTGTTGCGCCAACGCCCACCACACACCGCTCGCCGCGCTTTTGGCAAACTGCTCCTTACCCTGTTTTTCGGCGAGCCGGATTGCCTCCTCCACCCCGCCGCTCCGGAACCTTGCCGCAGCCTCGAGGGCCACCTGCGTCTCGTTTTTTTCGGTGTCGGCGAGCGAGTTGAAAACCACCCGCTCTGACCCCGGAGCGTCCGCGCGCATCGCACGGGTCATCTGGGAACCGATGCGGGCCACCAGCGCACTCTCCGCCACCTTGGGATCCTCCCCCGGTTTGGGCTGCGCGAGAGCGGTCGCCATCCGGCGCACTTCCGCCATTGCCGCCTCAGGATCGGTCGCGGCGGCCTGCGAGGCAACCTGGCCGAGGAACCGGCGAACCACTCCCTCGCTGGGGGACTTAGGGTCAAGCAGTTGCGGATTTTGCTGCAGCACCGCCGCCATGGTGGCCAGGCTTCCCGACGCCTTGGCGATACCGTCGTTGAAACTTCCCCGCATCGCTGCGGCAACGCTGGCTTGAAATTTGTCGGGCAATTGGGCGAGCGCCCGGATGGCCTCCGCACCGCTTTTTTGGGCCATCGCCACCACTGCCGCCTGAGCGAGTCTGGGATCTTCAGCGTTCCTTCCCATCTCGAGGACCCGGTTTGGGTCGAGTGCAGCCAAGCGCTCGACCAGAGCACTTCTGGCTCCATCGGAGGGGTCTGGCTTGGCACCAGCCTCCTTGGGGAGTTGTTCCCAAAGCGTTGCCGCCTGGTCAAAAGCAAGGTCTCCAACCAACCGGGCCATCACCAGCATGTCGCCAGTCCCCCCCTCCTTCAGAAGTTTGGCGCTCAGACGGACCAGAGCGTCCTTCCGGCGTTCATCGGGAAGCGAGTTGAATGCCTCCCCTTCGGAAGCGCCCAGTACGGAGACCACCGCTTCTGGGAGAGCCTCCGGGCCACCCAGACCAGGCTGTGCCGAGGCAACCGCGCTGTCCGTGGCTGCCCCAGGCGGCAACAAAGCGCCCTTTTGCACGAACAACCCACCGCAAAAGCCGGCGAACAGCCAAGCGCCGAGAACAATGGGGGGTCTCATACTCACAAACAACCAGCCAAGCGGTAAGTATATTAGGTTGCAAAACAATCGCAACCAACCGCTTCACTCCAACAAAACTCCGTAACAGGGGTCCGGCGAGTCTGCTTTGGAGGGGCTTCTACCCGGTATTTGCCAAAAACCGCTTTCGCCGGATGGATCCGCCCCGGCACGCCCCGCCGCTCAACGCCGGAAGGCAATCGTCTGCAGCAGGATCGGGTTGTTGGCGAACCGCAACTGGGCGCCCGCGGGTATCGACATCCCCTTACTCCCAAGCATCATTTCAGGAGTGGGCGCGAACGAAGTGCCATCTTGGTCGCCGGCCTGCGCGTTGGGTTGGGTAGCCGCGAGTCCCTGTAGGACCGCCTGAGTGGAAGTATTTACCGGGGGCACCGAGAGCTTTGAGGCGGACGCAGTCGAGGTGGGAAACACTTGGGGCCCTTGGGTGAAGGAGGTGAGCGCCGGTTGGATCTTGATGAAAGTGCTGCTCGTCATCTTGGGATCTCCTGACTGGACCGCCGTCTGCAGGGAGCGGATGTCACGGACAAGGTCGCTACCGGCGCCGAGGGACTTGGAGTTTCTGGAGGGAGCCAAGGCGGCATCCCTGCCAAAAGCGCCGAGCGCACGCTTCACCGAAGGCAAATCCTCCGTATCCACGGCCGCCGCCAAGGCTTCCAAAGCGGAAGACGCCTGACTTTCCTCTGCTTTCGGCAGGGCCAGCCCCAGTTCCTTTCTGAGAGTGGAAAGCGAAGTTTGGGCGGTTTTGACATCCCCCTTCAGAAGAGCCCTGCGAATGGTGGAAAACTCCCTGCGCAGTGAGGAGGTCTGGTTGACGGGATCGAAGCCATTCACTGTCGCGATGGCAGAATCCCGCTGGAACTCGGAGAGGGCCTTCCGAGCCGCCCCCAGATCACCGGAATCAATGGCATTGTGCAGTTCGGCGAAATGACTCGCGTACTGGACGGCCTGCGCCTGAGCAATTGCTGCAGCCGCCGCCATGGTTCCCGAAGTTGCGTTGATGCGTGAGACGCTCATGGGTGGTTTTGTGATGCAGAACAGGTTTTGTTCCGTGCCTTGCCTATCACAAAGACTGAAAACAACAAACTTTTATCACTAGACAACGGTTAAAACGAGCTTATAGCACCATGATCCGACTTGAAACGCAATAGATACACCCGAAAAGAGAGGTGCCTAGGCTCAACAAACTGCCTGTCGCCCAGATCGAGAGGCTGAGGCCAACAGCCGAAGCCCTATCCCACCACCGAACGCGTTGAAGCGGCAGACAACCGTGCCTCCCGGATGAATGGGCTCGAGAAGTTCTGGTTTGAAAGGATTTGCAACGCAGAATCTGCCAACACGTTAGACTGGGTCTTGGTAGCGATAGCCCCCCGGAATTGCATGTCTGTCCGCGTCAGCACAGCCAGTTCCTTGGCGACGTCCACATCGGCGACGCGACTGGTTGCGGCCTCAGTCCCGAGCATCCGCTCCCGGATGCGATCGAGGTTCAACCTGAGTTGGGATTGTTCTGTTTGGTTCACAGCCATCCGCTGGGCGATGTCTTGAATTATCACATCAAAACCCTTCTGGCCGTACTGTGTCTCGTCAACCAGAGTCGCCGCCGCATCTGGAAACTCGTCATCTGCTAAACCGGAACCGTCTGTATTGGGGGTCGTCACTGTGGTGATCTGCCCTAGCAAAACATTGAACGGCCCCCCTGGGGAGGAAAGGTCGCTCTGTGTAATGTTCAAAACGCTGTCCCCCTGCTCACTCAACGCCACAGAAAGCTTCTCCGGCGCAGTACCCAAAGTGCCCGCCAACAAATCGCCGTTCAGGTAGTTCATCAGATTCCGCCCGTTGAACTGGGCCATCCGGTAGGAGGAAAGCTCTTCCTGAAGCTCGGAAACCTCCTCAAAATAGTTGTTTGCATCCTCCGCACTCTTCGAAGGATCAACTATTTGAGACCCAAGTTGGCTCATCCGGCCCACCACGTCGGCCATCCGCTGAAATACCCCGGCCTGTGTCTCCAAAAAGGACAGAGCGTTCACCACCCCCGTCTCCAAAGCCCGTAGCCGCAGCCCTGAATTGCGCAGTTTGAGCACGGACCCCGCCTCTACGCCGGCGGAAGTCGGGTCGACAGTCTGAGACCCGGCAGCAAGCTGCACCACGCTCTTGCTTTTTGTTTTCGCAACTTGATTCAGATCGTACGCAGTGGATTTTAATACCGCGTACTGGTTGTTCAGGTTGATGTTCATAGGGTAGATGCCGATGCTCTTACCCGCCTTCTGCTGAGTCAAGCCACTTTAAAACCCTGAGCGGGGCGCTCAGATCACCCGCCCCCTGAAAGCTGCCCACAGTTCCCTCAAAATGCAGCTTCGATGCCACCACGGACCGCTGCCAAAAAAAGCGGCACCATGGACATGGTGCCGCTTTCGCAAGGTTTATCGTGGGTCCCCGCGCCGGCGGTGCCGTCAGGGGGTGCCCTCCAAAGTCGGGACTACCTGATTTTCTTGAGGAGGGGAAGCCCTGTGCTGGCGTTCTCCGAGACCTCGTAACCAGTGGGAAGCGCATCCAACGCGCCTTCTTTCGCCTCGCCAGCGAAGAAATAGAGGGTGACTTCCTGACCACCTTTGAGTTTCTGGCGGCGGCCGTGGAGGAAATAGGTTTTACCGGATTTTTTGCTTTGTACGCTGTATGACATAATAGGGATTAAGAAATGAGTGTTGGGTTGATTGGCGGTTCCCAAGACTGTCGCAATGAACTTTGAGACCGAAACACAGAAGCGAAACGGGAGTTGGATCGCCCAGGCTCAGCGTCGCATCTGAACCACTTGGAAGTCCGTTTGCCGGTCCGCCCGAAGGCGGCGGGCCGAAGGCTGAGATGAAAACTAGAGGATGCCGGCCTTCTTCAAAGTGGCAAATGCGCCGTTCTTGTTGATGGTCTTCAGCGCGCGGGCCGTGAGCTTCACCGTGACAAAACGGTTTTCCTCAGCCACCCAAATCCTTTTCTGCTGTAGATTTGGATAAAAGGTACGTGCCACCACCTTGGTGACGTGCTGTCCGATCCCGCCCTTTTTCTTGGCCAGACCGCGACGATGGATGATGGAACCCTGCGTGGGCTTGGCTTTGGTGATGCTGCAAACTCGGCTCATATGAAAACTCCTTCTGGAACAAATCGGGGCGGGAACATGCTGTAGCGGTGCGGGGAGGGTCAAGTGATTTCCTCACACAGACTCACATTCTAAATTTTTCCCACACTGGACAGCCCGCACCTGCTTTCATTCGTCTCAGCACATGAATCCCGAGGCACTTTCACAAGCTTTTAAAGACAACTTTCTCAGCCGCGGTGAATTGGGAGCTTCTGT
>JBIKSY010000428.1:0-2598 GCA_044348365.1 Chthoniobacteraceae bacterium | reverse complement strand
AATGCCAACGATACCGTTACTTGAGAAGGTTTGTGTAGTGATTGGTCCTGCACTGTAAACCAATTCAAGCGTGTCGCTGAAGTAAGCGTCCTGATTGTAATCGATCCAGACCTTCCAACGCCAGTTAGCAGTGGGAGCAGGAGAAGTACTGAGTTGAAGGGAGAGCGGGTAGGCATGACCTCTGAAAAGATCGGTACTTCTAGTGGTATAATCGGCATAGCCTCCATTGTCGCCACTATTGCTTGAAATGTCATTAAAAACTACTGAACTGATCCATTCATAACTTGCATCGCCAGCGGCCGAACTGCAATAGCTGAGGTCGATACAGTTGCCGCAACCGCTGGTTCTGAATCGGACCGATTGCGAATATGTGTTATTAACATTAACTGCACATTGCGAAATGATTCTTAGTTCATATTCAGTGCAACTATCTAAAGAGTTAAGGATGATACTGTTTGACGTTGCATTTAGCGTTATCCAGTTTCCGCTATTCAATTGACTATATTCAACCGTATAACTGATGACATTTGCATCGGCATTCCAGGAGAAAAATGCTGAACTAGGCAAAATCGAATCTACTGTTATTAAAGTCGGAGCAAGACAACAATTTTGAGTACCGAAAACAGCACTGCCCGTATAGTTACTTTGAGTTGTGTCGCAATCTGCTGCCGCCTGCCATTCGTATTGGGTACAGGGAATGAGTGCCGAAATTTGCACAAAGGTATCGTTCAATATCAAATCGGTCCAGGTATTACTGCCCAAGGCTCTGTATCTGACAAGATAACCCATCGAGGCATCGGGTACCGAATTCCAGTTTAAAGTTGCAGCGCTGTCTGTAACATTCGATGCAGCAAGTCCATAAGGCTGATAGCAACCCGATAGTGCACAGCCCGACTGCATAGCCAGTAACATACTTTTATGTACATTGAGGCGACCGCCGCTTACTGTGATATTTTGAAGATTTGGTAGCGTATCGACTCCGCGCAAAAGAAAATCTTTCATCAGCAAAGCCGTTCCCTGAGGGTCTGTTTTGGCTCTGAACGCCAGAAGTGGACAAGGCGCCGAGTAGAGTAGCGCAATGGTTCCTGTGACATGAGGCGTTGCGCCAGATGTACCGCCAAATCCTCCATAACCGTTTGGTGAAGCAACCGTGTATGTTCCTTCACCTGGTGCCCCAAGGTCGATTGAGACCAAACCATAGCCGGCCGATGTGATTTTTTGGTCGGAACGGTTCATATTAGTGACAGAAACCAAATAGTCGCTTGGGCAGTGCGTAGGCAGATCGCCCTGAACATCTACATTGGTATTTGAATTGGTCGTAGCGCCTGCACTCAAAATACCCTGAGCACCCAAACTGTCGTACAATGCACACCAGATAGGCGCGGTAGAGGCTAGCGCCCCGTCTACTCCCCAAGAGGCATTGGTAGTAACCACAAAGGCTCCGCGTTGACCATTGGTTTGATTGTACAAACGGCGCATACGCAGCGGATAATTATAGGCAGCTACGGCTTGGGCCTCATCTCCACCTCCCACAACAATCATCAGTTTCACATCCCAGTTTACACCACTCACCCCAATTCCGTTGTTACCTTTGGCGCCAACTATTCCGGCTACAGGCGTGCCATGTCCCCCACCAAAATTACCGCCACTGATATCGTCATCATTATCATAGGCATCCCAACCTCTGAAATCATCTACGTAACCGTTCAGATCATCATCAATGCCATTGTTGGGAATTTCGCCCCAATTATACCAGCGGTTGGCCTGCATGTCTGCATGCGTAAGGCTGAGACCATCGTCAATAATACAGGCCACAATAGTATCGCCTAAAGCAGTAAGACCGCCTGTATTGTAATCCCATGCAAGTTCCATGTCGATATCTGCATCGGCTACACCGCCGCCGGCTCCTGTATTGATATATTGCCACTGCTGGGCGAAGTTAGGGTCATTAGGAATTGTAGCCCGCTGCTGCAGCTTTCGGTTGAGTTGGGCTGCAATACAGCGCGGATGTTGTTGCAGTTTTTCGAGCATAGCTTCGTGGCTATGTGTAAAATGGTCGAATTCCATGAGCCAAACCCCAAGTTCTTCAGAGAGTAATCTCGATGGTCGCAAACCACTTGGAGAACCATTAAGAAAGCGGTTATCATCTACAATTTTCAATAAACCGGCATCGTTTGCAGTACGCAGCAGAATTGTGCCCTTTACGATTTCGGGACTTTGAGCCTGTGCCAGGAGGGAGAATAGCAGCAAAGCAAGCAAGTATATTAATTTCATCCGTTCGTTTATTAAAAAAACAAAAGCAATAATTATTAGGTTTGCAAATTAAACAAAAAATAGCAAAGACAGATTTAAAAATTCAAAGAATAGTTCTTTTTGCCTGTAGCTAAATTAAAATCAAGTTGTAAAACGACTAAATACTTACAAAAAGGTTTTTTTATTTTTAGAATTTAAGCGCTTTTCTTACCTTAACATTCGAAATTTACATAATTTTAACGCTGTCTAATTTTAAAACATTAAATACAGTTACATGAACAAAGATTTGTTTGCCAAAGAAAATCTTGTACTGGGACATCCGGCGACCCTTTTTGTGGTTTTCTT
>JBIKSY010000166.1:0-8690 GCA_044348365.1 Chthoniobacteraceae bacterium | reverse complement strand
GGCGCCCTGAGCCCCGCCCGGCTCGCAGGGAATCGGGAAAGGGATGGGTCGGGTAAAACAGCGCACGCGAGGAGAGTGTCACGGTCTTCGTCCTCCGGGGAGATGCAGTTCGCCGGGCGCATACGTTCTGCCTTACCCGTGAGAGTGGGCACATCGTTGTTTATGGACGCTGTAGTCATGTCGGACCACAGCGTGCCAATTCGCACGGCGGAAAAGTTCCGCTCTAATCAGATTCCTTAGAACGGAACCGGGTCTACCAAGGAATTTCCATCTTAGGAAATGGACGCACATCTCCTTTGGGAAATTTCAGTTCTTTTAAAAACTCAATTCGCTCTCTTGCACGTTTAACAGCCTCACTCCAATGGGCTTCACTTGAGTATAGGTCTTTCCCAGGCCGCGCGACGGATACATGCGAAACAGCATTTTTCCAACTCAAAATTTTCCTTAACCTAAAAGCTCCCAGCGCGTTAAGGTCGGCTCTGCACTGCCTGACAGGAGCCCCAGCACCTTTTTGGGGGAACATTGTTTCTGCCTTGATTTTGCTTTCTCTGGCTGCGGTGAGCCACCTTTTGAAGTCGTCAACCAGTTCAGAATCTCGCCGCCGCCAATCCAGTTCAAATGCGGCAACTGTGCTGTATGCCTTTCCATCTCCGTCTTTTCGCTCTATTACGGCAGATTCAAAAGATCCGCTGGGTTCACCATAAAAATTGCGAACGCTCTCGGCCTGTAACGATTGCACGCAAACCTGAAAAGCCAGTGGCTGAAAAGGGATATTTTCCGGAGCGGCGTGTTGAATCGCCTCTTTTTCGCGGTCAGTGGCCTCCTGATAAGGTTTCTCTGGCCATGATGGACAGAATATCAATCCGCTGAATTCAACCCACAATCTGGGTAGCGGGAAGGACAGGTCGTACAATCCCGATTCCGTTTTTAGCAACCCTGCACGGGTCGCCTCTATTCGGGCTGCAACTTTCGCCTGTTTTGCAAGTTCCCTGTGGAACTCCCACCCCCAACACGCAAAGCACTCTGCTGGCGTTATTCTGGAGTCTTCAAGCCAATCAAAATCCCACTCCGCCCCCGGTATACACTCCTTCTTTCTGCTCATAAAATCCGCGGAATAGCTGCAATTGCGCCCCAGACCTGAGCTTCCTCATGGTGCGTGTAGATTTTGTGCGCCGTCTTTGTGGTGTGTCCGGTGAGAATCATCCGTATCTCTTCCGGAACTCCAGCAGCAGCCATCGCCGACGTGAACGAGTGGCGTAACGAGTGAAAAGACAGACTCGACGTTGTTCGCCCAGCACCAATGCCTTTCCGGAGTGTCTTGCCCATCACGCCTGCTTTTTCCATCAATCGCTTAAATTGCCCAGACAAGCCGCTTTTTCCGCCGGTGTACTTACCTCGCAACGATTGAAATACAGGCGCCTTGCCGATACCGCGCTTTTGCTTTTCGAGCCATCGTTTGAGCTCGGGATGAACTGGCACAGCAACGCCTTTTCCCGTCTTCGAGGTAATGATTCGGATAAACCACTTTTCGGGGTGGGTCGTATCAATCGTGTCCCAGAGCAAACTGGAGACGTCCCGCAAACGTAATCCCGTGTAGAAACCAACAAGCACAGCGCCCTCCCAATCCGTGTCTCGTGCTGCATCAGTCAAAGAGCGGACTTGCTCCAATGTAAAAATGTCGCGATCTGCCTTCTCCTCGTCCTTCTGGGCACTGATCGCTAAGCAAGGATTTGTGGAAATGTAACCCAGCCGCCTTGCCTGCTCAAATGCAGCTGAAAGCACCTTAAGGGCACCGTTTGTAGTCGGTACGGAGCGGCCTTCAGCGCGAAGCGAATCAGTCCACCTCCGAACATCTGGGGGCGCGATGGCGGCGAGGGGACTCTTGGCTTTTGCTTTGAGATCCTTCAGGAAACTTCGAATCGTTTGACTATATCGCATGACCGTTTTGGGCGCCTTTGCCCCTTGTTTGTCTTTCAACCAGTCCTCGAGGAACTGTTCCACCGTCTGAAAGTGGACGGATTCGCCAGTGGCTCTCTCTACGATTTCAGAGACCACTTTCCTGGCCTGCGCTTCGATAAGAATTCCATTGCGTCCCTTCTTCTCCAAATCCTCCCATTCCCCCGCGATCCGCTTTGCAAGAGCCTTGTCTTTCGACTTTGTGGACTTCCAAACCCGCTTTCCGTCCCTGCCAAGCCACACCGCATACCAGAAGGGGGAACGACCATTTGGATGCTTTAAAACAGACGCCATTTGTTCTAACAATAAGTTCTAACATCCAGCTCTGTCAAAGACGTTCAGAGACGTTTTAAATACTCTGTTGGAGGACTTTATAAGAGGGGTGAATCCCCGTGTGGGTTCGAGTCCCACCACCGGTACCGCTGCTGATCTTCAGTGGTTTACGATGCAAAAGCTCCCGAAAACACCCAAAACGTGACACGCAACGTGACATCGTCTCCCGTAATCCCACGCTGTTTCAGCACGTTTTTTGAGCGTGGTTCCATCCGCTGGACGCCACAAGTTCCCCCCGAACCCATCGCCTCCGGGAACACCAGTTGGTCGCGCTCGATACCGACTCTTAACCGGTACGCTGAGCGCCTCCTGTGCCGGGCATCCGTCTTACTGCGTCTGGCTTCGCTCGCTTGTCCGTAAACGCAACCGGTGCTAGCATCATCCCATGACCACTGTCTTGGCGCACATCATAGACGAGGTCGAACGGCTCTCTGTGACGGAACGCATCGAATTACGGCGCCACCTTGCCACACGCATTCCCATGACGGGGGACCTCACCGAGGATGACTTCGCAACCATCGCGGCGGAGACATTCAGCCTCTTGGACTCAGAGCAAGCGACTTCGCGCCGTGGCTAAACGCAGCGAAGTCTGGCAGGTCGACTTCGGGATGCTGCAGAGGGTATGCCCTGCTGTTGTGCTCAAACCGCTTTTTGAGGATGCCGACCGGGCAATCACGGCTTGAGTGGGACGGCCAACCTGGCGTCTCAACATCTCTGCCCCACCCTCTGACCTACCCTCCTATGTCAGGTCGATGCGGATGTTCAGGCCGCCTTCCTGCGCCACCCTCGGCTCCGGTGGCAGCGTCTTGATGAGCAGTGGCACGAACGTCTTCGGATCCTCCTGCGCCAGCCGCACCAGGTACTCCACGCCCCCCACCTGCTCAAACGCCATCTGAATCGCCTCCCGGATAGACTGGTTCACCTTGTTCGGTGTGCCCTTTGCCCGACCGCCCCAGCGCGTTCCCTTTGGAGGCCTGGGCGGAATTGCTGGGCCGGAAGAAGTGGGGGCAGCGAGCGAGCCCGACGGAGCAGTTGCGGCCTGGACGAAGTCAGGCAGGTATTGGACATGTGATGTCATACCCCTATTCCGCCACTACTTTAGCCAAAAAGCGAGCTGGAGGTTGGGGCGGATCCGCGTTCTCAGCAGGTTCGAACGTCTTTTTCACCAAGAGCTCACCATCAGGATGCACTTGGCGAAGGAGCGAGCCAACGCAGCGTCGCAAAGTTGACCAATCGGTTGTCTGATGGTTTACTAAAAAGGTGGCCTACCTGCCTTGCTTTACGATCTCGCCGGCGCTGCTTTCTCTCGTGGAAGAGATCGCCGCCCTGCGGGAGCGCATTCTCGGATCGCCGGTTGGGTTGTCTTGGATTCCGGCGCTCCAGAAGGACACCAGGACCCGCAACGGCCATGCTTCCACCGCCATCGAGGGCAATCCGCTGACTCTTGAGGAAGTACGCGCGCTTGAAGAGGGACGCCAAGTCACGGCATCGCCTTCGCGGTTCCAACGGGAAGTGACGAATTACTTCGCCGGGCTGCGATATGTCGAGAAGCACGCCGGACTCAAGGACGTCCGCCACGAGCATCTCTTTGAACTCCACCGTCTCCTCGCCGCGGACGTCATGGATCAGGGGCGGGCGGGCGCCTATAGAACCATCGGCGTACGCGTGGGCAATCATCTGCCACCGCACCCCGACGATGTTCCCCCCCTGATGTTTGAGCTCCTGGAATGGTGGAACACCCGGGCCCCCGAACTCTCGCCGATCCTCGCCTCGGCGATCCTCCACTACCGCTTTGAGGATATTCACCCGTTTGCGGACGGGAACGGTCGCACAGGACGAGCTCTAGCCCTTTGGGAGCTCTACCGACGAGGCTTTGATTCGCATCACCTTTTTTCCGTCGATGAGTACTATTGGGAAGATCGACCCGCGTATTACGCCGCTTTGGAACAGGTACGATTGGCGGGGGAAGACCTTTCGCGCTGGCTGGAGTATTCGGCGTTGGGCCTTAAACAAACCTTGGAACGCGTGTGGGGGCGTGTGCAGAGACTGCAGGCGGTGAGCACGACCCGGATGGTGTTAACTCCCAGACAAGAACGGCTGATGGGACTTTTGCGTGAAAAGGGAAGCCTGGCACCGTCGGAGATTTGGGCTCAGCTAAGCGTTTCCAAACAGGGGGCAATGAAACTCATTCGACCCCTTCTAGACGCGGGGCTGATCGTCAAACACGGGTCTGCCAAAACAGGCCGCTACTTCTTGCCGTAAGCTGTATCGGTCCGTTGATTCAGTCCGAACAATAATCACCGCCCTCCAGAGAACAGTTGGCAGATGACTTGAAGTTGCCGTCACTGTTGAAGCGCGGCTCTCTCTCAGCGCGACAAGCTCACCTCATCTGTCGCTTATGCTCCCGAGGCTGAAATTTTCTGTCACAGGCGTCCGTGAGCCGGGGAACTGTATAGCAATGACGGCCGCCTCGCATCCACCCTCCGATCCCGAATTGCTCGCGCGCTATCTGCGCGACGGTTGCGAAAGGTCGTTTGCGGCATTGGTGGATGCGCATCAGCGGATGGTGCTTGGTACTGCGCTGCGGCGGACGGGCGATGCGGAACTGGCTCGCGATGTGGCGCAGCAGGTTTTTGCGCTTCTCGCACGAAAGGCAGCGTGGCTTGCCGGGCGCGAGAGCCTCGCGGGCTGGTTGCATCGTGCGGCGAGTTATCTCGGGTCGCGGGCGGTCCGAGGAGAAGCCCGGGCGCGGGCGAGGCACGAGGCCCTGTCGCAGGAATCTGGAGGAATGTTGCGCGACGCGGGAGAGTGGTCGGCGCTCGACGATGCGCTCAGCGCGCTTGGAGCGAAGGACCGCGAGGCGCTTGTGCTGCACTACTTTGAAGATCGCAGCTACGCGGAGATGGCAGTGACGCTCGGGGTGAGTGAAGCGGCGGTACGGCAGCGTGTATCACGCGGCTTGCGGGCGCTAGGCGACCGGCTGCGGCGGCGTGGCATCGGAGCCTCGGCTACGGCGCTCCTGGCCAGTGGTGCTGCACTCCAGACCACGCTGCCCGCGCAGGCGGGACTTGCTGCGGCGGCGCTTTCGGGTAGCGGCGTCACCTCCCCAGGAATGCTTCTTTTCACTACGCTCATGTCCCACACGCCCACCAAACTCGCCGTCTCAGCAATCGCGCTGACCGCGCTACCCGTCGTCTTCCTTCAGGAAACCAACGCCCGCCTCATCGCTGAGCGTGCCGCACGCGCGCCACTTTCCGTGACCGCAGACAGTGCGCAAATGAGCGCTTCCGCTCCCGCGACACTACCGGCCGGCGGTGGCGACGTGCTCGCGGCATGGAATGAGCTCCGCGCCGCGCAGACCAGCCGCCAAGCAGCCGAACAAAAACTGGCCGCTCTCCAGCGCCAGCTCGATCACATCCAGACGGAGGTGGTGGTCTCTTACGGCCAGGTCGAAGACCTCGCGCTCCGAGTCGTGGCGAAGACGCGCGACTTCAGGAAATTCGAGACGCTGAAAGGTAATGCAGACCCCAAAGCGCGCGCCCGTCTCGCGCAGGAACTCGCCACGAAGATGAACGACATCAGTGATCTCTTCGTCGTCGTGCGCGAGGCGCAAAAGTTGGAGTCAGATCCCGACAAGGCCGCCCGCTTTTATGCGATGATGCTAGGAGAACTGGCCGCTCTTGACGAGGGGGCTCGAGAACCGCTCCTGCGTGTCGCGCGTGAGCACTTCACTGAGATGAAACGCAACGGCCTGACCGCCGCTTCGCGTCCGCGGAGCGACGATTCCGCTTGGATGGAATCGCGCTGCCGAGCCTTTGAAGAACTCGATGCCGCGCTGCTCGCCACTCTAACGCCGGAACGTCGATTGGAGGCAATGAAGTTTGGCGGAATCATCGATTTCACCGGCAGGGATTTTATGCCGCTGAACCCTGCGGGGGAGGCTCGGAAATGAAACCCACGCGCACGCTTGGGCCGCTCTGGCTGTGGCCAGTGACAGTCATCATTGTCGGATGGCTCGCGCGCGCCGGATGGCACCTGCGTAGCGAAAATGAAACACTGCGAGCTGTGGCTGCCGCGGCGGGCAAGGTCGATGCGTCAATGGGGACGCGGGCAACGCCCGAGCCGATGAACGGGCTTCAGGAGGGAACGGTCCGTGCCGAGGCATTGCGCGACGAGACGCGGCGAGAGGTCGCCTCCCGTGAAGCTGCCGAAGCGAAGATCGCCGAACTCGAATCTCACCTGCCCACACGCGGCGGCGAGGTGCTCACGTCCTTCGGGCGCATCGAAGAAATGGGTAAGCGCGCTGGCAAAGCCGTTACGTTTCTTGCGCGGCAGGCCGCTGCGCAGACCGCGGCTCAGAAACCGAGAGGAAAGCCCGTGACCGATCTGGATCTGACGAAGGATGAGCAAGCTGCGTTCGCGGAATTCTTCGGCCAACTCGGCGAACTGCGAGCCTTGGAAAACGACCCGCGCGAGATCGCCCGTTTCCAAGCCGCGACGCTGCGCGAAGTGCTCGGCCTCGACGACGCCACATCTGGACGGGTCAGCGCTTTCCTCGAAGCCGAATTCGCGCGCCTCAAGGCGCAGCAGCTAACCGCAAACTTTCGGCCCGAAAACGAGCCGGGCGATTGGTACCGTCGCCGCGACGCCGCGATGACCGAACTCGCCGCTCGGTTGCGCCCACTGCTTCCTGCCAATCACGCGCAACTCCCGTTGCTTCCTGGCATCCTGAGCCTCGGCGGTGGCCTGCGCACCGAGGTCAAATTGAACCCGGACGGCCACGGCACGGTGAATGCGATGCTGCCGCTTTTCCCCAAATGGATGCTGTAGGCTTTGTGATCGCGGGATCTGGCGCCGCTCGATAAACTCATGTCCCTCATTCATGCACCGCCCTCGACGATCTTTATTCATAGGCGCCACGTTTTTCACGGGTGCCGCTCTCTCGCATCTCTACCACGTTTCGTCACGAGAAACGGAGCGTGAAGCGATCCAACGCCGGCAATTTCAACTGGAGACGGCTTTTCAGAATGCTTCTGCAGAGCGCGACCTCCTATCCAACCGTATCGACGGAATTAACGCTCAAAAGCACACCTTGGAGCAGGAAGTATCTGCGCTCCGTGTGAAGATCGGCAGCCTTTCAAGCACTCAGCGCGAAAAAACAGCCGCCGTCGCCCCGGATACCAAAGACACCCCTTTTTCACGACATGTCGGTCACCTGATCGGTGAGGCTGCGTCGTTAGATCAACTGTTCACGGAGCATCCGCAGAGAGCGATTCCGGAGCTTGCAAAGCTAACCGCGGGAGATTGGTTAAAGGTTACCGAATCGGCGGATCTTCAATCCGAAGATGGACTTCGCAAAGCGATGTCCGAGGCGCGTCGTGCAGGCGAAAAACGCTTTCTTTTGGAAACAGTTGAAGCGTTGAAGGCCTACCAATCCGCAAACTCCAATCAATTCCCCCCCTCCACGGCTGCTTTGGAACCCTACTTTAAGGCGGAGGTCGATCGATCCGCCTTGGCCCGATATCAGGTTCGCCAATTACCAGAAGCCTCTTCGGATGGTCAGCTTGCCAAAGGGCAGATGGTTTTGGACGAGATGGCGCCGGTCGATCACCAGTTCGACAGCCATTTTTACGTCACGGCCCAAAGCTTCTACTCATTTGTTTATGGAACTGGCTATGACAGCGGCGACCCCGACAAAACATGGATGCAACGGTAATTTCCCCGTTGCATCGACTCTGTGCCCAATGGTCCAGCGCCCACCCCAGATGCATGGCTGTCTCTCACTCGGCTAATGCTCGCCCTGATAGCAGAGGTGACAACCTTCGCCCTCGTTTCCTCCCTGATGGCGCACTGGCCACTACCGCATTAAAATGAACACGAAAATCTCCGCCTCGGTTTTTCTGCTTTCGCTTGTCAGTCTCACACATCCCGCGGCGGCTGACTGGCCGCAGTATCGTGGTCCCTCCTCCAGCGGAATGGATGAAACGCATGTGCTGCCGACCTCGTGGAATGTCGAAAGCGGAGAGAATGTCCGCTGGTACACGCCCATTCCCGGGCTCGCGCATTCGAGTCCTATCGCGGCGGGAGATCGTGTCTATGTCGGGACCGCGGTATCGCCGAAGGAAGCTGAGCTGAAGGTAGGACTGTATGGCGACATCGCCTCGGCGAATGACCGGGAAACTCAGGAGTGGCGGCTGCTAGCGCTCGACAAGACCTCTGGGAAGATTATCTGGAACACGCTCGCATCGAGAGCGATCCCGAAAGTGCAGCGTCACACGAAGGCGAGTCATTGCAATTCCACGCCGGCGACGGATGGACGGCACATCGCAGCCATCTTTGGCAGCGAGGGACTGTTTTGCTTCGACACGGAGGGAAAGTTGCTTTGGAAAAAAGATCTCGGC
>JBIKSY010000026.1:0-27282 GCA_044348365.1 Chthoniobacteraceae bacterium | reverse complement strand
TAAAATGACGGAGGAAGGCGATCGCCTTCAGCAAGTTCGTTTTTCCCGAGGCGTTGGCTCCAAAGACTCCTGTAACGGCATTGACGCGTACATTGGGCTGTGCGGAAGGCAGGAAGATGTCGCGGTCCGCAGCGCCCGCCTTGGGCCCCACGGTGAACTCCACGAGGGTTTCTTCTTGAAAGGATGCAAAGTTCCGAATCGCCAGCGAATGGATCATATAAACATTACAATCGACGCTTTTCCGTCGATTTCAATAAATGTATTCGAGATCTCGAGTGGCCAGCTCCGCATCGGCGTTCTGCATTCTGCCATAGTCAGTAGGCACAACCATCGCGTTGCGCGGGTTTGCCCCCCCACCCTCACCCACCCTCACCCACCCCTCACCCACCCCTCATCACCACCGCCAGCAGCTGGCGGGCGCGCGTGACGCCTTGCACGAACGTCTTCGCCTGGTACTCGTCCCCGGCCGCCTCCTCCCATGCAGGCAGACCCGTCACCACCACCGCCCGCCGGTCCAGCCCCTTGGCCCGGTTCACCGACACGGCCAAAACCGCGTCCCCGGGCTGCCCCGACGGATCCCCCGCGTAAAAACGCACCCCCGACGTGTTCTCCTCTCCCAGCCAGCCCGGCGCCTTCGAACCCGCGTGTAGCAGCAGAATCTCGTGCGGGCGCGCCTCGCACGCGTCCAGCCACCCGCGGATCACCCGGGCGCAAACCTCGCCTTCCTCCGCCTCCCCCACGCTCGAAAACAATTGCGGTTCGGGACCCTGTGGCAGGATCACCCGTGAATCCGGCATGTCCCGGAGCAGCCCCGCAGTGTGCATGCAAATCAAACTCCGGAAATAGCGGCGTAGCTGGCGCGTAAACCGGACCGGAGTGCGGACCACCACGCCCACAGGATTCTGCAACACGCTCCGGATCGCATCCGGTTCAAACGCCCCCGCGCGGCGGACGAACCGCTGTTCGCAGTCGTAGAAAATCGACACCGGCGCATCCCGTCCGCCCCGCAGCAGCGCGAAATAAACGGCCCACCAACCCGGACCGGACCCTTCCTCGATCTCGGGAGAGGTGTTGTGATCCTGAGCTTCGTCGACCACAAGGGCGTCGAAAAACGGCCTGAACTCCGGCTGGTTCACCCTCTCCCACAACGCCTGAGGGAGGGTGTGCTCAAAGTACCGGGTCTCCTCTTCCCTCGAACCGTGCGACACCGGATGCGGGCGGGCCAGCAACATCGCCCCAAGGGACTGGTAGCTGAACACATGCAGGTCCCGGCTCAGCCTTCCACACACCTCTTTCAACCAGTGCTCCAGCTGGATGTTGTAACACAGGAACAGCACTTTCGCGCCCTCCCGCGTCAAGCGCACGGCCTGCTCAATGGCCAGCCACGTCTTGCCCGTACCGGGGCCGCCGTTGAAGAGCAGTTGCTGGTTTTCAGACAAGGCATCCAGCAGCTCATAGCCGCACTCCGTCTGCTGCTCGATGATGCGGTCGGCGAAGTCGAGGGTGCGCCGGTTTGCGGTGGCAGGAAGGCCAATGGCGAAGACGGCTTCAAAGACGCGCCGGGCTTCCTCGTCGGAACAATCCCTACGCCGGCCCTCAAACCGCCGGTCCCACCAGCGAGCGAAGCCGCGCAGGTCGCCCGCCGCGGCAAACCGCGCACGCGGCACGCCTTCATATTGGTCGGCGTCGCCTGCAAGCTCCACGTCAGGCAGCGCGAGCACCTTGTCCACGAAGGGTGCCCCAACGTCAAACTCGTCCGCCCTGGCAATAATCCTGTCGACCACGCCGGCGCACTCGGCGTCGAGTTGGCGGAACGGGTTGCGGCCGTCGCCCATGCTCCACTCGCCCGTGTGCGGGTCGCAGGAAGGCTGGCCGCCCTTGGCTTCCATCACGAGGATGTGGCCGCCGGGACCTTGGATCACAAAGTCGCCCTCGCGGAAAATGCCGTATTTTTTGGAGGTGTAGTAAAAGCCCCAGCGGACGGTGAATTCATCGCTGAGATGCCCGAGGAGACGGGCGGCACGCTGCTCGCTCTCGGGGGCGGTTTCGGGAGGATTATGGTAAACCCATCGGGCCATGCGGGAATGTATTCATGGGCATGGCGGAACTCCAGTCCGGACACGAGGGCGTGGACGCGCGCCAGGCGGCAGCATCTCCGCACGGCCTGGGGCCTGACCTCCAAGCAGGCGGGCGGCTCTGACGGGATTTTTGCGACCGCCGGCTCACCTATCGAAGTCGCCCCTGAATACACGGATCTCGGTCGGGAAAATCGCAAGGGAACGGTTGCGGAGCCGCGAGTTTGGCGGGGGATTTGGAGTCGCTACCGGCCTTGCCTTGTCGATTGCCTCCCAGACCTCGGACATAAAATCCCGCCCGGGACCGAACAGCCCGAGCAGGTGATCGTACTCTTCCTCGTAGAAGGCCAGCCTTCGTGGAAGCTGGATGCCGCAAAAGAACCTGCAGAAAGCCACAAATTTGAGGCTGCACCTCAGGCACTGTTGGTGGCTGTCCCGTACCTCATCGATGAAGTCAAGGAACCCCTCCAACCGGCGGTTGTCCAGATCCGACAGGAGGTAGAACAGTCTTCCGAATTCCCCCATGCCGTATTGGTCGCGCGCCATGAGACAGGTGTTGTGCTCCAACCTGGCGTTTCCAATGATTCGTGTGATCTCGGTGTCCAGCACAGAATGCGTCTGGGCGACGCCCCCGGACTCGGCGGGTATTGAATTCGAGTTGGTCATGGTGCTTTGGTTTGCGGGCTGGGTTTTGCTTTTGGGAGGTGTACTACGATTATTGCACAGCCGCGGGAGTGCCCCCGGGAAAGGGACTTGGAACATGCATTCCGCCAGCGTGGCGCCTCGGAGTGGATCCATCTTGCTGCGTGGCTTTTCCGATTGAGGCAAGGTGTGTAAAGGCACAGGAGACTCCACAGAGTCAGCGGGCTGGAGGTTCCACACGGATCACTGACCTTGCAGCTGAAGGGCGCTTTGAGGTGCCTTACAAATCCTCGCCCCGTATTCTCTCGGCCTCGTCCACCAGCGCCCTCGCAAAGAGCAGCAGCGCCGCGGTCTTCCGGATGACTCCGTGCCCATCGCCTCCCCAGCGGTTGAGGTCTTGAAAAAAGCCGGCGAAATCAGCCGTCTTGTCAGCCCGCACGGTCCATTCCTCGAACCTCCGCCAAACGGAACGAAGATCGTCCCTCGTGACGTTTCGTCGCTCCGATCCAAAGACGAGGGAGAAGCCGTCCGTGTTGCAATCAACGATCGTGGGCTCCTCCGACTCTTGGACGACACTCGTCGGGATGTTCCCCGAAATGGCCATGCGTAGGGCAACGTCAACGATCCTCTCCGCTTGTTCGTCAGCGCCGCTCATTACCTTGCGCCGGCGGTCCTCCATGCCAACACGAAGGATCTCTGCTGATCTGTCTCCGGCGAGGTCGGCTTCCACTTGCTCTTTGCAACGGTCTTCCACAGCTCCGCCAGCCGTATGAGCGCGTCACGGCCCGTGGATCCGTGACGCACAAAATGGCAGCCGACCACGGTGCCGGTTCTTCCCCTGCCACCCCAGCAGTGGACGTACACCGTGTGTCCCTGCTCTAAAGCGCCGTCGATGCAGTCGAGGATCGCCGTCATTTCCGCCGCAGACTTCGGGACATTGCGGGATCGTGCAAATAAAGACTGCGAAGATTAAAGAGCGATTGGGTGTGGGGACCGAGGCCTCTTGAAACGCTCGCAAACCAGCCATCGCCTTGCGAGCGGAAGCCCCAGACCAGATACCAGCGGGGCTGCACAAAAGGCCGCTTGCACACAATAACGCATCGCGTTATTATCTTGGGAGTGATTCAGAGCTTTGACTGCGAAGAAACCAGAAAAGTCTTCGGGGGAAAGGTCTCACGGCGGCTTCCCCAGGACTTACTGAATGTCATGCAACGCAAATTGCGGATGCTTGATGCCGCCGTGAAGCTCGTCGACTTGAAAATCCCTCCCAACAATCACCTCGAAGCCCTCAAAGACGACCGTCGAGGCCAGCACAGCATTCGCGTGAATCGACAGTGGCGCCTATGTTTTCGTTGGACCGAGAACGGGCCGTCGAACGTCGAAATGGTCGATTACCACTAAACCCTATGAACGCTGAAGATGAACTTCTCCCGCTAGTCACTCCCGGCGAAATTTTAGCTGAGGAGTTCCTTGTTCCACTCGGGATCTCAGAATACCGCGTTGCAAAGGAGATCGGCGTACCTCCGCGTCGGATCAATGAGATCATTCACGGCCTGCGCGCGATTACGCCGGATACGGCGTTACGCCTGGCGAGATATTTTGGCACCACGCCACATTTTTGGATCAATCTGCAAACCGACTACGCGCTGAGGAAATTGGAGAGGGAAGGATCGCTGCCCCCGATTAACCGCTGCGACAAATTGCCAGCTGTGGCGTAGGAGCGTGCTCGCGTACGCGCTGCGCACCGCTCGTCTGTCGTTCGGTGGAAATCGCAAAACAAAACGTCATGGCGGATCTACAGCTTGCGCTCGGCATAGGAGAGACTGGGGGTCTGGGATGGCTGCTTACGTGGCAGGAGCATCTCTTTGCCGTCAACCTTGATCCCAGATCCGCCCTTGGCGTGTTCGAACACTTCGAACGAGTACAGGCTGCCGGCGGTGGTGGCTGGAGTGGGTTCCACTGTGGTGCGTGATTTTTTTTGCATGGAGCTGGGCTTGAATAGTTGAGGAGTTGGATGCTGAGTGAAAATCTCGCGGGGCTTGGGCAGACAACGGGAGCACTCTCTCTTCTGGAGCCGAGTACAGGACGAGCTTTGAGTGGCGCGCAAGGATTGAAGGTGTAGCGCAATTTTTGCTCGCTGCAGTCCCGCAGAAGTAGTCCCAGTGACCCACCGGTTGGCTGCCAGCGTACCCCTCGTGAAGCGGATCGGTGATCCCGTCCGACCAGTCATCGAGTTCGTGGTCGATGCCACCCAGATCGTTCACCTTGATCCGCCGCGTTCGTTGCCTTCCCATGCCAACACGAAGGACCGCTGCGCGTTTGTCTCCGGCGAGGTCGGCTTCCACGCGCTCTTTGCAACGGTCTTCCACAGCTCCGCCAGTCGTATGAGCGCATCACGGCCCGTGGATCCCCGCCGTACAAAATGGCAGCCGACCACGGTGCCGGTTCTTCCCCTGCCACCCCAGCAGTGGACGTACACCGTGTGTCCCTGCGCTAAAGCGCCGTCGATGCAGTCGAGAATAGCCGTCATTTCCGCCGCAGACTTCGGGACATTCACGTCTCGGATGGGCATCCGCGTGTGGACAACCGGCAAACAAGAAACGGGGTGGTGCGAGGGGAGATGCGGCGTGTAGGGGGCGAGCTCGTGCTCCTCGGTTAGATCCAAAAAGAAGCTGATCCCCGCCTCTATGTGGCGCGCCACCCTCGCCGCTGCGTTTCCCGCCGCCGGGTGTCCCGGATACTCGCCTGCCATCAGCGTGCCTTTGTGGATCCAATAACTGTTCTCGTGCGGGCGGGTGTCAGGAGTGTCCATAGTCCGCTCATTCTAGCACAGCGCCTGCGGAGCGCCTCCGCCCGACGTCGGACCCGCAGAAACGCGCGGTGCAGGTGTGCAACACTGTTGGAAAGAACCGCGTCCCGTTTCAGCCGCTTCGGGCGTCAGGCACCTCACGTCATGCTTTTTCCAACACCACAGCCCGTCGGATTCGAGCCTTTCACACCAGGTACGACAGAGCTGGACCTGGCCACCAATCCGGAAACCACGCCATCCGTGCTCTCGCGCATGGCAAACGCGTGCGCCGGAAATGAAACCCTCGTCGAGGCGCTCGCGCGGAACCCGAACACCCCGTTGCCGGACCTCTTCAGGCTCTGGTGCGAGCGGCCTTTCGTAGCCCTTGAAAACCCCATCACTACCTTCGAGACCCTGTGCACGGGAAAGGTGCTCCACCAGTTCCTGCCCCGCGAGGTCCAGCACAGGCTCTACGTTGCTCTCCGTTCCAGTCACCGCGCGGCTGAACTCGAGGAACACCTCCCCGTAGAAGCCCGACTCCGTTGGCTCACCGGTCCGGAACCGGACATCGGCTGGTTTTTTCGTTCTCCCGGAGGTGGCTCTGTGAGAGCTCCAAAGAACCCTGCGGAGGCGGAGCGGATCCGGTCCGAGGATGCATTTGCACTCCGTTTCTTTGAGTTGCTGGGGCAGGATCCCGCCAGCGAGGTTCGCAAGGGGATGGCGACGCGGCTGCCCTTCCACTCGTTGCAAGCCTACCTGCAGGAACCGGACTTAGAAATCCGTCTGGAACTGGCCAAAAGGGTCACGACCAACCACGGTGGCCGGGGGAATGAGGAACGTCGGGTCCTTGAAATCATGCGGAACGCATTGTCCCGTGATCCCGAAGTGGAGGTGCGTTGCTGCGTTGCGGCCGGCGATGCGATTCAAAGTTCAGTCTTCGAACGGCTCGCACAGGACCCCGCCTTTCCGGTTTTACAGGCACTCGCGGGAGGAAGCTTCACCGGAGAGATCATGAAGTGCGAGACTGCGTGGCTGAGACTCGCCGAAACACACACCGATCTCGCCAGACTCGTGGCACTGAACCATTCGTGTCCGTTGAGCGTGCGATTGAAACTCCTCGACCACAGCGATGCTCAGCTCAGGAAGAATGCGTGGAGCAGGATGGAGTTCCGCAACCTCAAACTCCGCCGGCAGCTTGTTCGTATCGCGGAGTCCTTTCTTCCCAACCCCTCCCTACACCCCGAACTGGAGGCGATCGCCGCCAATCCACTCATACCCGCACATCTCGCCACAAAGATCGCCAGAATCGGAGGCGCGTGCGCGAGGGTCGTCGCCGCGAACCCGCGCCTTGCGGAGACGGAACGCCGCCGCCTTTTGGGCGGTCCCTGCGCCTCGACTGCACGCATTGCCGCCTTACACGCGACCGGGAATGAAACCCTGTGGACCGCGCTGCGGCATCCTGCGGAAGCCGTCCGGGCGGTTTTGGTGCGCAAGCAGGGACTGCACGCGGTGCGGATCCGCTTCCAACTCGCAAAGGATCCGTCCTTCAAGGTGCGCTGGGAGATGCTCAAGCACCTCGTAAACCGCAGGAACGAGGATCCTCTGGACCGCAAGTTCGCGCGGATCCAGCTGCGTCTTCTGTTGGACTCCGCCACGCAGACGGAGAAGGACCTCTTTTTGAAAAACAAGCTGCTCCGCAGACTCCTCGCCGAGTGGAGGACGGAGTCAGACATGAACCCATCCGCACCAAGTAAATGAACAACAACCCCACCCCGTTTTGCGCAAACCGCCACAAAGGAGAATGTCCGCCCCTCACGGAAGCCGACCGCGCTGCTCTCATCGAACAGGCCACGGCACCCGGCACGCCCCCGGTCCAACTCCTCGCGCTCTCGAAGCTGGGCGATGACTCGCTCAACAGCCTGATCGCGGCAAATCCGAACACCCCGGAGAAGACGCTGTACACCCTCTGGCGTGCCCATCCGTTGCAGGCGCTTGAAAATCCGATATTGCTGTATTGGAGCCTCCGCGAGGGAAAGCCGCTGAGGCTTCTGCTGCCGATGGACGTCAAAATTGCGCTCTACCTTGCGCTTCGAAGAAACGGATTGGTCGACGCGCTTGAGGAACATCTGCCCGAATCGGAACGCTGTGAATGGCTGGGTGGAGGGCCATCGGACCGGCAAAGGAATGCGCCTTCGGACTCTACCGGCAGCAACCGGCGCCGAGCGCAGTTGTGTGGAGGAGTGAGGAAATCCGTCAAGGTTCGTGTCGCCAAAGTGCACCAAGTCCTGGTGACTGATCCCTCCGATGAAGTGCGTACGTGCCTTGCCGAAAACATTGACGACATCCCTCTGGGTCCCAACGAGCGCACGCACCTCCAGCGCCTGCTTGCAAAGGACCGCTCTCCACGCGTACGGCGCGGCCTTGCGTCCTCGACGCAGATCCACGGCGAATTGCACATGCAGCTCTCCGAAGATCCGGATTTCGAAGTGCGTCGCACACTTGCCAGCAATCCCTCGAGACAGGCAGGCGCCCGGTTGGAAGGCTGGCACAACCTGATCGCGTCCGGACACGCGGCCGAAGTCGCCGCAAATCCAGCCTGTCCTGAGGTGGTCAAAGTCGCATTGGTCTGTCACGGATCCCCGCGGGAAAGACATCTGGCGTGGGGCGGAATCCGCTTTCACGAACTCACCGACTGGAAGGCCATTTTTGAGGCGATTGACTCCGTCTTTGCGGCGCCCGAGCGCGTCACGGAGTTGATACATCTCGCAAAAAACCAGACAATCGGAGGGACGCTTAAAAGCCGGCTCATCGCACACGAAGACCTTCGCGTAACGCGGGCGGTTGCAACACAGCAACACCTCACCGAGCAGCAGCGCATTCGGCTACTGTTTCACGCCGATCAAAAGACGGCGCTGCGGGCGGCGAAACACGCACCGGCGGCGGATTATCTGGATATTGGCGCGGAGCATTCAAATCCGTTGGTGCGCGCACTCCTCGCTAAAAAGGAAGGCGACAAGACGTGGAGCCTCCGTTCCAAGCTGGTGAACGATCCGGACCCGGGGGTACGGGCCGCGCTGTGTCGCGGGTTGCGAGGCGGTGCGCCGGAATATTCGCGTTCGGCCGAAATGCACGCGCCGGTGATTCAGCAGTATTTGAACGATCCGTGTCCCAAGGTGCGCGAAATCGCGGCGCGTCACCCGCAGTTTGGCCGGAGGCGCCCGCGCCGGCGCTGATTGAAATGGCCTGGGCAGACTGGGGTGCCCTTTCGTGGCGTCCTCTTTCACGGGATGGTCGCCCCACGGCGTTGCCATGGACTGGTAGATAAGCGCCCCCGCGGGGCGTCGGATTTGGGGTAAGTCCGCGCAGGTGTTTTCAGGGATGCGGAATGATTGGTCCACGCGGCTCCCATCGCCGAGCATCCATCAAAACAACAAAAACGTTCTCAGTCCCGCAGCCTGGCAACCTCGCCAAACGGGAATTCCGAACTCGGCAACCCGCCGGGCGTCACCACCCACAGGACGGGTTGCTCGGGAGTGCAATTGGGAAAGGAACCGTATCCATCCGTGAGGTAGATGAGCAGAGTGGTCTCACCCGGGGTGCCGCTGTCCCGCACGTGCTCAAAAAAAGGCTTGAAGGAGGTACCCCCACCGCCCTTGGGCTGCTCGATGGCGCCGGGGTTGAGTTCGAACGGACCGTACAGCCGCGCATCGGCGTAAAACAGTTCGGCCTCGAGATGCGGGTACATTCGGACGATTTCATGGACCTCTGTCAAAAACCGGGAAAGCACTCCCGAATGCACCGACCCGCTCGTATCCACTGCGATCCGCACCGAGATCGACTCGCCCTCAAGCGCTTCCAGATACAATCCTCGCCCGACAAAACGCCGGTCAAAGCCCGCGAAGTCCACCGGCGTCCGCACGAGGAACCTCCAAAGCAGGCTGCGCCAGTCCAGTTGCGGAGAGGTGAGTGCCTGGAGATTGCGCGCCAATCCTGCGGGAAGGGTCCCTCCCCCGGAGGCCTCGACAAGCAGGGTGGCCTGCTGCAATGCCTGCTTCCAGTATCCCTCCTGCGCCGAGATGTCTCCATTAACTGGAATCCCCTCTAGGTCAGCCGGATCTCCCGGCGCAGGGCAACCGGCGGGAAACAAATCCATTCCGATCCAACGGTTCTTCCACGGCTTTTGCTGTGCATTGATGATTTCGTACACCTCCTCGACTTCGTATTCTTCGAGTTTCGGGTCGAGACATGCTCCTGCGGGCAAGACCAACAGGGGTTCTTGACGGATGATTCCGTTGACGACGATGTCCGCGGCGATGTTCCAAATGAAGCCGTCCCGTGCCCCACGGCGCGGGCAATGCAGCAGGGCCGCGTGCAGGAGTTCGTGTACCATGACCGCATCGAGTTCGTCGTCGGACAGACCGGTCGCGAAGTCCGGATTGAACATGACGACTTTTCCGTCCGTCGCAGCGGTCTCGATCGACGAGTCGATGCGGTGCTCGGCAAAGAGGGCGAGCACGCCAAAGAACGGCTGCCTGTGCCGGATGCGGAGGATGGAGACCGCGATTCTTTCCTCTGCTGTCATTTCTTCGCCGCCCCCTTTGCAAAGGCCTTGAGAAAACGGCTGATCCGCGGGTCCTGCTGCACCAAGGTGGCGAGCAGCCCAATCTGTCCGTTTTCCGCGGCGCGCTCCTCCACGGCGTGAATGAAAAGCTGGCACCATTCCGCGCCGGCCTTTGCGAGCAGCCAGCCAAACCCGTTTTTAATCGCCTCGGAACTCGTGGCCCTTGCGCTCAAGCCCACGGTAACGGCAAAGCGCTGCGACGGTTCGCGCGGAAAATCAATTCCACCGCCGTTGCCGGAGAGGATCTCAGCGAGGCTCGGGATGTTTTCGTAGACCTTGAGGAAAGCTCGGAACTCGCCGGCAGCCGCCTCTCCCACGGCGGCGTCGACGGCGAGTCCGATGGCGTGCAGTTCGGAGGCCAACTGCCACGAACGACTGGAAGGCCATGCCGCGCTCTTAGGGTCCGTTTTGTGCAACAGGGTCGGCCGGAACGCGAGAAACGCGAGGATTTGCTCGTGAATTCCAGCACGCGCCGCCCAGGCCCTGAAACAGTCAAAGTTCGTGTCCACCTGAAAGTGCAGGAAGCGGTTGGCCAGCGGAGCTGGCATGTCGTACACCGCCGCCCTGTCCTCCTTGCGGTTGCCTGCGGCCCAGACAAAAAAACCCTCCGGCACGACGTAGGAGCCGACCCGCCGGTCGAGGATCAGCTGCTGCGCGATGCCCTGAACCGCGGGGGGCGCCATGTTGATCTCATCCAAAAAAAGGATGCCGTTGCCTGCAACGGGTAGAAACTCCGGCGGCAGCCACTTTGAAACCGCGCCGTCTGCCACGGGCAGTCCGCGCAGGTCGGTGGGTGCGAGTTGGCTGAGGCGGAGGTCGAGCAACTCCAGTCCGTGGCGGGAAGCGAGTTGTGCGACGATGCTGGATTTCCCAATTCCGGGCGGCCCCCAGATCATGACGGCGCGCTGCAGTTTGGCGGAGAGGATGGTGGAGAGGGTTTCTTCGAGTTGGGTGGGTGACATAGAAAGGCAAATGCGCCCGGAAAGCAGGCACTCCCATTGTTGCACACCCGCGTACACAATGACCCTGACACTGCATGTGGGTGCGCCCGACAGGAGGCTTCCGATGGCTGTAGGGCCTATACCGGCGCTGGAGCGTCCCTCTGGATGGTTGCCGCGAAGGGTCTTTACCCAAGAACCTGGCGCAACCTGGCACGCGCCGCCTCCATGCCTGTGCCGGCCCCCATTTCGATAAACTCGACATTCCCCACCGCCGCCATTTGCGGTCTTTTCGGGTCGACCACGATGATGGGCACTCCGGACCGCACAGAATTCACAAGGCCGGCGGCGGGGTACACCACAAGGGAGGTGCCCACGACCACAAGCGCATCGGCGCGGGAGGTGATGCGGGCCGCCACCTCAATTTTCGGAACAGCTTCGTTGAACCAAACAATGTTGGGCCGCAACGGCGACCCATCTTCGCAAAGTTCGCCCTTTTTCATCTCCCAACCATGCAGGGGATAAACAAGATTCTCGTTCCTGGTGCTCCTCGCCTCAAACAGGCTGCCGTGCAGATGGATCACGTTCCGGGAACCTGCCCGTTCATGGAGGTCGTCCACGTTTTGGGTGATCACGCTTACCTCAAACTCTGACTCGAGTTCCACAATGATACGGTGCCCGGAATTGGGTTTTGCCTCCATGGCGGTTTTCCGGCGTTGATTGTAAAACTCGAGCACGAGCCCAGGATTCCGCTCCCATGCCTCAGGGGTTGCCACATCCTCGATACGGTGTCCCTCCCACAAACCGTCTGAGGCCCGGAAAGTGGGGATGCCGCTCTCCGCGCTGATTCCAGCGCCGCTCAAAATAACAACATGTTTCATTGGGTGGCTTCAGTGTAGCGCGAAGAGCGGCTGTTGGTCACCAGAAGATGATTCGTGAGTCAACCGCTGATGCCAACTCGGAGCTTCCCGCAGGCCCTACTCTTGCACGGGCACGCCCACAAACCTGCGCGCGCCCACTCCTTGTTCGGGAATCCAGATTGGATTCACATTCTCAGGCAGCTTCTCGGCCCGCATGTAAAGCCGGGGCGGGGCCGCGGAAAAATAGAGGTACAATGCAGGGCACAGCCATCCCCTCATATGCAGGCCGCAAACTTCCCCCTGGTACCAATTCCCCTCCTCTTCGCTGCCACCTGGATCTTTGCAGATCGCCGCATGGTACCCCTCGAACGGTTCGTGGCTGAAGATCATCCGGAAGCCCTTCGAGGCTTCGGGAATTCCTTCATGGTCCACCACCCTGCTGATGATCTCCGACATGCCCTGGACAAAGGCTTCCTCCTTTAGGTTGGCGCGTTGGTCGTCAAACACCCAGCAGCTCCCAATTTGGTACGGATAAAGTTCAAGTGTTATGCTCATGGTTGGTTCTGTTCTGTTTTTGTTTTCTTCTGAGTGATTCGGCGTTCCTGCATTCTTTCTGGAACAGGCAAAGCAGGATGTCTGGCCTGTCCCGGATGGAGCCCCGCGGCTGCGGATCTCCCCATTTACCTTTCAAAATCCCCTCGGCAGCGAAGGACAGACATTGTGCCCGAACCGCGCGTTACCGATGATCCGCAGGATCTCGGGATCCAGTCAGTCACCGGGCTCGGACAGGAGGGGGATTTGGTTGGGTTGGGAGTTGGGTCTGTCATTACTTCGGTAAGGCGCGTGTGGGTTTCTGCGGTAGCGGGTTACCTTTAAAGTATTGCACAGCCCGGACGTTCGGCGACCGGACACCGGGACTGTCGCCATGGAGTTGCCAAAGTATTCGCTCTTCCGGTGTGTTCTTCCTCCAGACACGGAGTCCCCCGCCCTACGGCCACCAAACAGAGGCGAAAGGACCGCCACACAATCCCGGTGCCCGGAAGGGCGCGAGGCGATCAGGGGGTTCCGCGACTGGGGGCGCTGAGCGCCTCCTCAATTCCAAACACATTGCGGGGTACTTCCTCCGGCCAGTTGAGGAGGAAAAAAGACTGCACAGCGGAGTGTTTCGTTTCCCAGCTTTTGGACTCACGCAGTTTGAACTCCTTCAAAGCGCGCTCGTACTCCTTCTGTGTTGTTTCTCCGGCCCGAAACTTCGAGCGTATCTCCCTGCGGTCCAGCAGAAAATCCTCGTGCGTGTAACGCTCCGCGCGCACCCGGAGTTGCGTCTGAAGCTCCGCCCACCTCTTCCTAAGCGACTCCAGATTCTGGAATAGAAAACGTCCGCATAAATACAAATCCACGAGAAGGGTTTGAGCACGCGCATCTCCAAAAGGGCCGCTAAAGTTGGCCGTAGTCATAAAATATGGGATGTGGCTTCTGGCCTGCAACCCCTGATAAGGGCTGGTGATTTGCACGACGATATCGCGTGAGGTCCGGCACAGAATGATTCCCTCCACATCGACTCCCTCTACGTTGATCAAGATTTTCATAGGGTTTTGTTGTGTTTAACAAACTGGCTTGAAGGCATTTAATTTTTCCAGCAGTGACCGACCCGCACGCTTTTAGCTTGGATGAGCGGCTCAGTCGGCGCGCTGAAGTGCACACGGTTTGCTCAGATTCCCGAGCCGCCGCGCACAGGACTGCCCACGCCACGTCCATTCTTGCATGGAACCATCGATCCCTGCGGCGGACCGCTCCGTCGCAGCCACGCCGTCCGGGCAACCGAGCCGGGATGTTGTCCACGAATTGGAACCTGAAGCCACCTCCCGCGGGGAGTCTTTGTGCCAGATGCGGTGTGCAAGAATGGGGATGCACCGCATCTCACCCAACTGGTCAGTCGCCAGTTGCGCCATCAACCGCCGCCCACCCTTGTATGAAAACACAAACCCAAACCATCATCATCAACTTTGGAGACGACGCCACCACCTGGTTCCGCGAAATCTCTGCGGCGGTCCAAGCCGGTCCAGGGGCCATCAACGTGCAGTTTGTGGGTGGGGCTTGTCCGCCCGCATTTGAGACCATTTCGCTCAGAAACATGCTCCTTCAGATTCCCGGGCACATCAAGCTGACCACGACGGCAGCCTGTTCCCTTCCGCCGTTAACCTGCGCGGCGTGGCTGGTGGGAGACGAACGTCACATCGCAAGGGACGCGGTTGTCTGGATTCCGGAGATCCCAGACAACCTGATGAATCACGTTCCCAACTCCCCGAACCAGAACGTGGTCGAGGTGAAGGAAATCGATCCCGAGGACGATGACACAGAGGAAAACGTACCCTTTGGAGAGCCGCCCAGAAGAACACGCAACACGCTGTCGCGGAGAGGCTACACCATGGGAGAGGCGCGAATTAAGGCGGACCTTCGTACGCTTTGTGATGCCGTCAACGAGTGGTTTCCATCGTGGGAGTTCATCGGTTCAAGTCTGTCGGTCGAGGATCTTTTGGAATGGGACGTGATCCGGCCCGAGTGGGTGTTCGGCGGACGTTCGCCGCGCACCAGAGCGCTGCCGGTGGCCGCGGCGAAGACCGCGGGGTGCGGCGCGAAAAAGCCTCACACCAAAGCGCTGGAAACGGCTCCCTCAAAAACAAACACCGACCCACTTCCCAGCACGGAAGGGGGCGAAAAAGGTCCCGGCACCCGGGGCAATCACTAACGCGTAATTGCGAGCTCAGGAAAGCCCAACCTCAACCCCTCCATGCGCTTCATTCTCTCCGGCGCGTTCAGCGCCTGTCGGTGAATGTTCGCGCCCACTTTCCCAAAACGCCTTAGGCGCTACGCACGGCTAATGGCGGCTCCGGACGGCGGCGGCAAACTGGGGACGTTTGACCCAGGGGCCTTTCGGCACCGCCGCCGGAGGACCGACACTGGAACCCCTACGCTGCACACGCGTATCCGTGCGAACCTATCTTGGGCGGGATGGCGTTCCGCAGCGCGCGCAGAGCGCTCAGGTGTAGGCGCCGCACGTCGGCGTGCTCCAAACCAAGCCATTCGGCCGTCTCCTTTAGGCTCAATAGCGGATAACCGCCGATCCCGTAGACGCAGGCCACGACCGAGCGCTGGGCTTCACCCAAATGCTCCAGATAGGGATCCAAAATACCCGCCGTTTCGCTTGCCCCGTAGAACGGGGTCAGTGAAGCCGGATCAGGAAGGAAATCCCCGAATGTTTGCTCACCCTCGTCCCCGGCCTTCTGGTCCAGCGAAACCGTGCCTTGTTTCAGCACGGTGAGCTCGCGCACCTCGCTGCAGGAAAAACCGGTTTCTTCAGAAAGCCGCTCAACACTGGCAGCCCGGTGGATCTCGCTTTCGATCTGGGCGCGTGCACCGTCCAGCTTCCGCAAGGCGTCACAGCGGTGCACGGGCAGACGGATGGTCCGGCCTTGGTTGTCGTTTTCACGCCGAATCGCCGACTTGATCAATCGCGTCGCGAACGTGGAGAAGCGGTTTCCAAGCCGTTCGTCGAACCGCTCTGCTGCGGTAAGCAACCCGCGGTTGCCCTCCTGCACCAGATCTTCGAACGACAGCTGGGCGTGCTTCATTTTTTTTGCCGTTGCAACGACAAGCCGCAGATTGGCGGCGACCATTTCGTTGCGCGCGGCCACCGCCGCCGCACGAAGCCGGGTTGCCCCTGCAAGGAAGTTCCCGCAGGTCGCCGTGTCCATCAGGTTTCGACGCGCAAACTCTGCTTGCGGCGCCGTCTCAACAGAGGTGCTCCCTCTTGGGAAGAGGTCACAAAATTCGCGTTCCACTTGGGCCAGCAGTTCCAGACACTGGTCCGGCCAAATCTCCAGCACCGCTACCAGATCGCTAAACCCTGCCGCCACCTCCGCGTTTAGGTCGGCCTTCTCAAGGGACCCGGACACAAACCGTTCCCGAGCGTTGTGAAGGAATGCTCCTGCCAGGGGCAGGGCAGCGCCTAGGGCCGACCTGCGCGCCGGTTCGCAGTTTGCACGGGTCATCTCCGCCTGAGCGTGTTCCAAAAGCATGTCCCCTACACGACCGGAGGAAAGCAGGTGCTGCAACAGGGCGCCGAATCCGGCCCGAATGCGGCTCCCCAGTGCCACCTCCTGCTCTCGCGAGAGCAATGGTTTTGTGCCGACCTGGTTAAGATAAACCTGAAAAGCCCCCTTCTGGGTGGATTCTTCCGCTTCTACAACGACGTCCGAATCGATGCGCTTGCCTCGTCCTTTTTTCGTGGTCGTTTTGGGGCGTGGCCTTGCATTCATTGCTTTTGCGGGCAACGTTGTCTTGGCTGGCTTGCAGTAAGCGGCTTCGATGGGTTGATTCGGGGTGTTTTTCATGGGGTGTATGGAGTGGGGTGTGGTGTGCTACAAGGGGTGTGAAGCTTCGGGCAGCGCGGTTTTCCGAAGGTGGCGTGAATTTTTTTTGGGGTGTCTCCCGGACGGGTTTTGGAAGAGTGATGACATCCTTGCACGGAGGGTGGGACATCCACGGGGATACCTCACTGGATCCGGAAAAAGCTGGGAGGGAGCCGATCCGGTTTTTTTTGAGCCGGTTTGGGTGTGTCCTGGTGGGACCGCTTTTAGAGGTGGCGGCATCCCACAGGGGTTCAGCAAAAGGGCAGACGATGCAGGGTCCCCCGTCTGAAAACAGGGTATGCTACGCTTAATCTCGGATTACCCGCTTTCCATTATTTGAGCAGAGGTTAAACGACGCGTCGTCCACCGCTCACCACGACAGATCCGCAATTCTGGAGACAGAAACTCGCCGCATTTCTACACGACCCGCTTTTTCAGGAAGCCGTCTGCATCAAACGCGCCCTGTTAACTGAAGATCCAAACAACCCAGAGCTTTCGGGCGAGATCCCTGATCTCGAATGCGCACTAGTGCATTGTACCATTGAAAACGGATACAGTTTTTGTTGTATGGAGTGGTGACTAAAAAACGGTTGATCCTCACCCCCCCTGAACGTCGAGAACTGAACCGGAGACTGCGCTCGCGGACTTTGCGAGTCGAAGATGTGCGACGAGCGCAAGTCATCCTGAAGCGTGCGGAGGGCATCAGCGTCCGTGAGATTGCGAAGCGCTTAGGCTCCAGTACCTCTTATGTGCAACGCTGGACCAAACGGTTTCAGGAAGCCCGTTTAGGAGGTCTGCTCGCCCTTCATAAGGGACGTAGGAGTGCGCAGGATGCAGCCAAACGAGAGGCTCGCATTTTGGATTGGACCCGTCGGGGCCCCGATGACGGCAGTACACATTGGAGCAGCCGACGTCTGGCTGCAAAGTTGGGAATCTCCCACATGATGGTCGCTCGCGTTTGGAGACACCATGGTCTGCAACCGCACCGTCTGCGCCACCATATGGCCAGCGACGATCCAGAGTTTGAAGCCAAGGCTGCCGATATCATTGGTCTTTATCTGCAACCCCCTCTCAATGCGGCTGTTTTTTGCGTAGACGAAAAGACGGCGATTCAAGCATTGGATCGATTGGACCCCGTGCTGCCGCTATCGCCTGGCCGGGCCGAGTCGCACGGCTTTGAGTACGTTCGTCATGGCACGCTCTCGCTATATGCCGCCTTGGAAACGCAAACCGGGATTGTTTTGGGTAAAACCGCCACGCGTCATACGAGCTCGGAGTTTGTTGCCTTTTTGCGGGAGATCGTTGCCTCACAAAAAGCTGACAAAGAGATTCATGTGATCGCAGACAACCTCTCGGCCCGCAAAACAAAACTGGTCGCCGAATTTCTTGTTGAGCATCCCAATGTCCAACTGCACTACACGCCCACCTACTCCTCCTGGCTCAACCAAATCGAAAATTGGTTCTCCCGAATCCAACGCCATGTGATCACCCGAGGAGTGTTCACTTCGATCGCGAATCTGCGTAGCAAACTGATGCGCTACATCCGCCACTACAACAAGACAGCGACTCCGATTCGCTGGACTTACTCCGACCCATCCAAAAGGATAAAATCGTAGTCGGTTTATCTGTTACACTGCACTAGCAATCCTTGCTACCGTCTCGTCGGCACTCCCGTCGAAAGCAGGCGGCGAAACCGACTCCGTTTCCCCTCGCCACCTCTGAAAGCATACTGGGCGAGGGTGAAGGAAGGTGTCCCGAGGGCACACAGCTTTTTTCGATACTTGGAGAAGTTGGTTTGGGTGTCTGTTGGATCTTCCCGAAAATTGTGCGGTGCGGTTGGAGGTGGATATCGAACAAGAGGCGGGAGGACCGAAACCGGACGCCGAACGGGCAGAGTGGCTGGCTCATTCTGGGCGTACCGCGAGGAAGGGTTGGGAAAACCCAGAAGACGACGTCTACACCGTCTTCCTCAAGCGATGACGTCGCCTCGCAAAAGAGCCAGGCCGTCGCGCGGAGTGAGAATCGGGACGCCTTGATACTGTCCGAGCACCAGGAAATCTTTGTCGCCTGTCACGAGCGCATCAGCTTTTGCAGCCAGCGCCGTGGCCAGAATCCAGTCATCATCCGCATCGCGGCAAACGCGAGCGGCAAGCGGTCTCGTTTCGGTAATCTCCGCATCCGCTTTCACGGCATCGATGATATCACCGGCCTCTGACTGGCTAAGCCTCGCCTTGGAGAAGAGCTTTTCTTCCAGTTCCCTCAGAATGAAGAGAGAGACCACGATGCGCCCCCGCAATAGGCACTCCTCATACAATCCGGCACAGACGCCGTGTGCGACAAAGGCTGCAAAGAGTACATTCGTGTCCAAGACGATCCTCACGAGATCGCCTTGAATACATCCTCATCTGTGTGGAAGCCGGCCTGACCGGCTTTCGGAATCATGCGGTCCCGCAAATCACGAAACCGCTCCAACGCAATCTGGCGTCGCAATGCATCCTGCACCACTTGGCTACGGCTAATGCCCTTTTGCTTGACCATCGATGAGAGTGCCCGGTTCAAATCCTCGGGCAGGCTGATGGTGAGAGTTGTTCGCATGTAATGAATAGTAACACAGATTTCGGAGGTTTCAACGACCAGACTGCCAATACGTTTGGTTCGGTATCTGGTCGTGCCGTGGTTAAACAAATCGCTTCGGCTGTGACCTCTGGCTACGGCGTCATCTCGCTTCGTAGCCGCACCACCCGTTCGCGCACCAAGTGCAGGTACGCTTCCCGTTTTGGCTCGCTTAAAAAGCTGCGCTGAATCCAGGCAGGCCACTCGGCCTCCGCCCGCACCAACAGTTTCTCAAGGTCGCTTCGCATCAATTCGGGTTGCAGTCCGCAACGTTCCAACGCGAGGTAGTCGAGCAGGTCGCGCCGGTTGAGGTTACGCTTCCGACCTCGGATGGGCAGGGCGGTCTCTTCCTGAGCGTTTTTCAGAACGATGCTCGTGCTGAGCAAATCATAAGCGGGACTCAATGCGATCCGCCCTGCGCGACTCAGGAGCGACCAGTTCTTCAGGTGCATGTCCTCGTTGCCCGTGAGGAAACAAAACCAGACCCGCTGCATCAGCTTCCGCTTCTCGATCACCGGAAACGTGCAGAACCGGTCGATCATGCCGACCACCTGCTCCATAGAGCTGTCGTACTTCGTGTCGCGGGTCATTCCCAACAACTGGGCGCCGTCCTCCAAGGGAAGACGCTCGCTCTGACCAACGCGATCAAACCGCCGGGTGAAGTACACCATCGACCCGTCGGTCGCTTCCACCAATCCATGCACTGGGACCTCGATGCCGGAGTGGCTGGCAAGCGTCATTGTGAGGGCCTCGTTGGCCGGCACCTCCGGCCATTGGGGTGGGCAACATTTCAGAATGAAACGGCCGCCGCGGTCCACGATGTCGAAGCGGCTTTCCTTGATTCGCAAAACGGCGCTCAGCTTTGGCTGCACGCCCTGCACCGACATCTTGCCAGCCCTGGCTGCAGCTTCCTCCAATTGCTGTGACAGAGTGTACGGTAAGGGATGGAGGTCCATGAGGCGCGGGTCCAGGCGTTTGAGGCCCGCGCGGCTGTAACGGATTCCCGCAGGAAGCTCCTCCAGAGTCACTCGGCAGCGGTTCATTTTACGCTCTCCTCGACCACCTTGAGGGCCCCGACCACATCCTGCCCCACCGCGATCAACTGCCGGTAGGAATCCCCCCGGTCAATTTTGAGCTGTCTCAGCAAGGCCTCCAGCTGTGCGCCCTCTGGAAGCAGGCCATCCAGAAATGGAGGGAAGGCTGCAAAGAGATAGGGCTCAACGCGGACAGGCAGGCTCAGAGATACCGGCGGCCCCGCGTAGTCGGGCTCATAGACGAAGCGCCATTCGCCGTTTTCAAGTTGCGAGAGGCGTCCCGCGAGAACATCGCGCTGGAAGATCATCGCCCGCCGCGGCTGCGCTTGCTGCTCGGGAGGGACGCTTTTCATGGTTCTTGCTCGTGTTGCCCGACGCTAGCCTGCCACTGCGAAACAAGCGGCCCGGTGGGAGTCAGCGTCACATTGAGAACGGCTAGCACCGCCTGCACATTTTTCCAAGAGACCTGCTGCCCTCCAGATTCAACGCACTGCACGACCTTGCGACTGACGTCGGCCAGTTCAGCGAGTTCGATCTGCGAAAGATCCGCAGCTTTTCGGTGGTAACGCACCAAGGAGGGCAGATTCATCTTTTTGATCCCTTAAAGGTGCAGAATGGCCCATTTAGACAAAGAATCAAGTTCCCTATACCCCAGCGCAGCCTTTCTGCCCCCTATGAGAAGCACCTTGGAGCCACACGTTCACGAAAACGCCTGCAGTTGCCGCTGATTAGCGTTTTGGCATCTTTTTGAATGCCATCAGACACGCTGCAGCATCAAAGGCCGCGCGGATGGCTCGCCGGCAGGACTCTGAATATCCTTTTCGTAAACTTCTCCATGCAGCGGTGCTCCAGCGCCGGCACACGGTCGCCTCGCGCAGGATCGATGATATCCCCTCCCTGCAGGATCACAATATGCGAGCTGCAGACCCAGCCGTCTTTTGGGCTCGGATCCTTCCATATTTCCGCGGGCTCGGTTGGCATAAAGTAGCTGACCGTAAACAGGTCGTTTAAGGCAACCAACTCGGGCACGTAAAACTTGACCCGGCGGTTGTCGTGGGGGCAGTACGCAAGTTTGAGCCCATACTCCTTGAGTGCCTCGGACCATGAAACTGGGTCCTGCGTATTTATCATCCCCTGAAACCATTCGGGCGTTGCACCAGAGAGCATGGCCAGGACTGTTGAAACGCAGTGAGGGCCACCCTGTTCAAGCGGTCGGATCGACCGGTCCCGGAAATGGGTTTTGGGGGCGCCGCTCCACAAAAGGGAGTTAGTGTTGAAAGGCATTTGTGTCTTCTAGGCTGTTTGTTGCTCCATAGTGTTGCACATCCATGCGGGTGTGCCTCGGCAGGTGCCCTCGACAAAACACAACTTGGCGCGTGCCGTGGACCAACGCGTGGCGCATTGAGGGTTCCCCTCAATATCTCGACCGAGCCAGTCCCGATTGGACGTGGTGCTGTTAAAAAACAGCGTCTGCCTAGGACAGATTACGACCGCAGGATTCAAAACAGACGCCCTTGACGCCCTCGAGCCGGGGGCCCGTTGGACGATGGAGGGATTCTTTGGAAAGAGAGGACCGGGAGGCCCCAGTTGATCAAGCAGAGTTTGGCCGCAGCTGTGCAGTGCCAGAATTCTTTGCCCCCTTGAAAACCCAGCCGCAAAGACCAATCACTGCACAAGAATCTGTTCAGACTTTTCAAAAACCGCGAGGTACACCCACAAATGTCCTACCCCGTGTGCAGTACTTCAATCATCAGATTTGAAGTCGGCTTCCCGCCCGAGTGAAAAAAATGACAGATCTCGCCGGAAAACCGGACAGCACCGTACTTCTCTCCATTAGAAAGCCAGCCTTTCGCACCCTTCGACTTCATCCATCCTTTTCATCCCATGAAATCCCCTCAACCAAACTCACAGCCGTCGGAGACGTGTTCGGCTGAGACGGTGTTGAAAGGGAAAAAAGCAACCATCCCTGCAAAAGGTGGGAAGGCGAGGATCCGCAAAGTGCGGTGTGTAATAATAGAGGTAAGGACGCCCGGCGCGCCGCGGTCTCACGAGGAACGAGGGGTTCGCGTCCGCTACCAAACAAATTCCATGCAGTCGCCCACGCCCCGTTTTAAAATCTCCACCTCTGCACCGTGTTCCTTTGCGGTGAAGTGGCACGGCGAGGTTTGCGGTTGCGCCCGACTTAGAACGGGTTCTTCCCGGGGTTTGGCTTAGGGTCGCGCTTGGATGGCGCTTGGATGGCGCGGGCGAGCGCCAGGCTTATTCGGAGAAGAACCCTCTGATTCGGAGGTCGTTGTCTCCTCATGGAAAAACAGGCAGGAGGGCTGCAGGGCACGGAGGACTTTCGTCGCAACAAGCAGCACTAAAATTCCTGACCAAAACTTCTCAGGGCCGGATGGTGAAAATGGCAGACACGCACGGCGGAGACCCGTGTGCCGCAAGGTTTGAGGGTTCGAATCCCTCTCCGGCCACCATTTTAAGGCGGAATTGATGGAATGGCAGACATGCGGGTCTTAGAAACCCGTGCCGAAAGGCGTAAGAGTTCGAGTCTCTTATTCCGCACCATTTTATAAAAGGACGGTTGTTGAAACGGCAGACAAGCACGGCGCAGAACCGTGTGCCTCAAAGGCGTGTGGGTTCGAGTCCCACACCGTCCACCCCTCTCATGTAAGGCAGTAGAACTGCCGGTTACCCGTCAGTCTCCTCCCGGATCATCCCGGCGTGTTCGAGACTATCAGAAAGCGAACGTTCCACCGCTTCGTCCGCCGGGCGGGTGGATTCAAACAAACACGGACAGCCCCTCAAAATGTTTACACGCGACGGCTATATCAACGAGCAATCTCTCACTGCCGACATCCCATACGGCCGGATGAACTCGGATGAAAACGGGTGCGGTTGGATTGCTGCCTTCAATGTGCTTCGACGGATAGAAGCTCACCCCCCTGCTCCAGACTTTGTTGCGCAGAGCCTGCTCAACGGCCTTGTGCTTTGGGGGTATCTCGGCACAAGTCCCAGTGCCATCATCAGATTCCTACGCAGACGCGGTCACAAGGTGCGGTGGGCGCTGAAGCGCGACGAACAAAAACGGCTGGCTGCGGATTCGGCTGCGTCGATTTTCTTGTACGTCGGACCCTTTTTGCGTTGGCACCAATTCCAACTGCACTACGTGATGCTGTACCCCGAAGGAGCGGGCGCCATTCGGGTCTTGAACTACGGCTGTGACCCACACCGGGAGTCGCTGGAACACATGGAATCCCGCCTCAGCGCGTCCACGTTCACGCTATTGATCGGGGTGAACCCGAAAGCCTGAAGCAGCATCCGATCGCGCCTCACACCCTGGTATGTACAACGCCACCGCGCATCTTGGGGAACTTTATGCCCCCGGAAGACACCTCTGCTTCTATCCGAGTTGCGGCAACCGTTTTTTGAGCCCGCTACTCCGGCTGCGGTCCGACGTGTTTGTCTTTTCGGATTATTACCCTCGAAGCCCCGCTGGCAGGCGCAAGTTTTGGGTAGGCCTCGTGGAGGAATTTTCCCGAAATGAGGTTCCATTGACGCTCTACAGGGCCACACCCAGCGTTAGGGTGGCACGGTCAGGTGGGAAGTGGCTCTTTTTGTTTTTCCTCGATAACAACGCTGTCCTGGAACGCATTGCCAGAGCCGGCTGGGAGGTCGCCCAGTTTGTGGGCTTCAACGATGGGTGCCGTGAAGGCGGCAACTATGAATGCGTTCACGAAGCCCTTTTTCTTGGCAAACTGCTGCCCCGGATGCAGCCCGGCGCCGATTATTTTACGGACCATTCAGACCTCCTCACCCACCCGAATCCTCCCCGTTCAATCCGGACCCACACTCTGTTTAAGGCTCACTTCCAGCACGCATCCGGCAGGGAACTTTACTTGAGCCGCATTCTAATCCTCCGCGACACAAAGCGCCCGCGGGCAGGCTCTGAAAGACGGTCGCGACCAGAAGTTTTCGAACCTCCCCTGCGGGACGCTGCCTCCAGACCGCCAACGTGGCCGGATATTGGAAAGGCTGCAGCAATCGAGTTGGAGAAACTCAGCCCATTTCGGACGGTCGGGCACACGGGGATCATCGCACATTATCACGTGGCTGGATTGGCGGGATAAAGGGAGTGACGGCGGCCGCGGTTCGCACCCCACCAGCGTCGCGCACCGCCGGCATCCCGAAGGTCACGGCGGTGCAATTTTACTGCTCCGTCACGGGCACCCCGGCTCAGCCGAGGGGGCCGTCGGCAACTTCGAAAAGACGTCCCAACCGGGAGGGATGTCGCAGCTTCCGGAGTGCCTTGGCCTCAATCTGACGGATCCGCTCCCGCGTGACCCCAAACCGCCCCCCCACCTCCTCTAGCGTCCGAGGAGAATGATCCAACAGACCATGGCGCAGCTCCAAAACCGTACGCTCCCTTTCGCTCAAGGTTGCGATCACCGCCTGCAACTGTTCTCGCACCACGGAAAACTCGGTGCTCTGAGAGGGGTCGGCTGCATTTGGGTCTGGGATCAGATCGGCCAGACAGGCCTCCTGACTCTCCCCAACAGGAGTATCCAGTGACACTGTAGGCTGGACCATCTCCAAGATCTCACGGATCCGCGCCACGGGGCTAGCCGTGGCGTCCGCGACCTCCTCCGGGGAGGGTTCACGCCCCAGTTCCTGAAGCAACTGCCTCCGCACACGCGTAACCCTCGTGATGTTTTCGTTCATGTGCACCGGGATGCGGATGATTCGGGATTGGTCCGAAATGGCGCGGGTGATCGCCTGCCGGATCCACCAGGTTGCGTAGGTCGAAAAGCGGAAACCAAGCCGGTGTTCGAACTTCTCTGCTGCCTTGGTAAGGCCGATGTTCCCCTCCTGGATCAAGTCGGAAAGAGGCATACCACGGTTTGCGTACTTTTTGGCGATCGCCACCACCAGACGCAGATTGGCTTCCACCAGATGGTTCCGTGCCTCGTTTACACGCTTCATCCACTGCTTCAATGCCACCGCATTCAACACGTAGGACTCCGGATCCAGCCAGTGACGGTCCTGAAAATCGGCGGTTTTCTTTTGCATGCCCGGACCTCCGGAGGCAGTTGCTCGCTGGAGCTCTTCCGCCTCTGCAAGGAGGGAATGCACAGCCGCCGCCCAGCGCAGGACGACGGCAGTCTGGATTCCCGCCTTCCGAATGACACGCCGTAGCAGTGTAGATCTTTTGTCCGGGACGGGCGTGCTGGTCTTTTTGGTGCGGACGGCTCTTTGCACCATGGATCTGCCGGAGCAATCTACTTTCCTGCCGATAATCGCCTCTACTTCAGCGATCAAACCAGGCAACGCCTCCTTGATTGCGGCACGGCGGTCTGGGCCACCCTCGCAGACCAAGTCAAAACGCTCCGAGCCGGCGTGGAGTTTGTTTAGGAGCGCGAGCACCTGATGTGCGGTCGTGCCACAGACCTCCAAGTGATGGATCGCCTTGTTTTCGGCAAATTCTAGCCGCTTTGCCGTTTCCCTTTCCCCATCGGCCCCAAGCAAGCCGACGCCACCGATCTGGCGCAAATAGAGGGTCAATGAATCAGGAGCGGTCTGTTCAACCGAAGACGCCGCTTCCAGATTCGAGTTTGAAACGGAGACCGCATCTTCTTCGTCGGTGATCTCAATTCCGCGTTGGCGGCAACCTTGCACCACAGCGGAAAGGAGCCCTGCGTCGGTATCGAGGATTGGGATTGCTTCCAAAAGTTCCTCCATCGTGAGCCGCTTTTCGGAGCCTGAAAGGGTCGCGACCTGTTCGCTCATCGCTTCCGCATCGTTCGAAACGAGTGTTGCCGGGGATGAGGATGCGATCTGCAGTCGGCCTGTCTTCTGCCGGCATGTGGACTTTTGTGCCGAGGGCGTGGAGCGGGGCTTTCGGGATTTCATGGTTTGTTTGGGTGCGGCGTGGGTCATGTGGATTCAGGTGTGTGGGGGCAGAAGGTGGGAAGATGGGGGCACTCCCGGCTGGGTTTTGAGCTCCGGAACAAAGAGTGTCCTAAAGCGGGTTCCGGCGTGCATCCACCACGGGTAGCGCCCTTGGCGACCGCACGGGAATCGCCTTGGGCGGGCAAAATCCGGGCGCCAGCGGATCGACCGCCGGACGGTTGATCGCAGCGGAATCCTGAGCGCGTGACAGTGCCTTGGCACAGTCTACCTCCAATTCCTGCAAGGCGAGCGGACGCGTGCCGCCACCGTCAATCTTCTCGAACATCCTGTAGGCGATACCCTTTTCCGCCTCGGCGTGGATCCGTTTGACGTGCAATTCAAGGGAAGCCTTTTGCTCCTGGATCTCTTTGATCTTTGCCAAGACAATTTCGACGGTTTCCTTCTCCTGAAAAGAGGACCTCTTTTTCTCCAGGTCACGGACGTTTCTCCAGCAGTTAAGTGCCTCAAAGATGAGCTGGTCATGGATCGTTTTGAGGCTGGGATAATACTCGGCCAAATACTGCATCCGCTGGTCGGAATCCGGCACATAGACCGGTGCGCGTTCGCAGGCAAGCAACGCAACACAGGGCAGCGCCCAGAGGTAACGCTGAAACCCGATTCGCCATTCCATGGTCTAGGGTTTGGGAAAGGTTTCCTGCGTCCTGTTGACCTCCAGCAGCGCTTGGGCGCGTCTGAGTTTGGTTCTCAGCGATTCGGTCAGATCCCGAATAAGCGTGGCACGTTTTTGGAAGTCCGACTCGATGTCCAGCGTGTCGGACAACATCCCCGTCGCCCGCACACTTGCGATTTCGTCCCTGATCCTGCGGACCTCCTCCCGCTGGGTCTCAAAAGCCAGATGTCCGTCGCGCAGGGCCGACTCCGCCTTCGGGATCTTGTCGGAGAGTTGTGTGACCAGATCCGTGTAGATCTGGATGCGTCTGGTGTCGTCGGAAGCATAGGCCTGTTCGAGCGAATCCCGGTGCTGGGAAAGCAGGGTCTTGAGCTGTACCAGTCGTTCCTTGAGGTCCGCGTACTGCTGGCGGTGAAGTTCGATCGTGACCTCACCCTCACCCGCGAGGGCGAGCAACCGGTTCTCGGTCTTGTCGCGCATCACGCTCAGTGCAACTCCGGTTTTTTCGGTGCAACCGGTGACGAACGGGAGGAAAAACAGGCAGCACAGAAGCGATCGGGGGGGCAGAGGGTTTCTGCGAGGGCTGATGACGGCCCGAGAGCAGGCGTGTGGCATATCTGGGGCGGATGGGGGCGTGGGGAGGTTTTTCATCGGATTCCGTACGAATGGAAGGAACGGGCGCGGGCACATTGAGGCGGCTGAGGGTCCCGCTTATTATTGCA
>JBIKSY010000419.1:0-2622 GCA_044348365.1 Chthoniobacteraceae bacterium | reverse complement strand
ACGGGGCGTCAGACTTGGCGAAAATCCGCGCCGGTTTTCTGCACAAGGCGGAACGATTGCTTCACGGGGCACAGATCGCTAAGAATCTAGAAAACTCAGATAAGTGGTATTAGCCTTGAAACTGAGGCAGGAAGCGGACGAGGCGGCAGACAAGGCGGTGTTCGGGACTTAACCCGGTTGGGCGTCCCAATTTCGCAACCACAGACTGGCAACTCCCGGCACCCAGGAGTCTGAGATGGCGCACCGCGATGGGTTCGGTGCGGTACAAATCCACAAGCCCCTGCCCCGTCAGGCGCCGGCGCGCCGGACCGAGAACAGGCGCGCGCCGCGGGCCTCCAGATCCAGATACAGACCCGTGGAGGCAAGCTCGGTGCCGTCCCGTTCCCAGCGTTCCTCGCTAAGGCGGTCTGACAGAAGCCACTGGCGGCCCGCAAGGCCCCTAGCCGTGAGCCGCACCCGGCACTGCGCCCGGTGGGGGGCGAGGTTCACCACCACCAGGTCGAATGCGTCCTCCGCTGCCGGGCGCTGCCACTGGATGACGTTGAGGCACTGCGAGGTCGGGTTGTCCTCCCAGGCGCGGCCGGGGGCCAGCAACGCATACTCCCCCCGCCCCACACCGCTCTGCTTAAACGCCGGCAAAAGCGCGCCGTACAACCCGGAAACCGCCGCATCCAGCGGTTCCTCCGCGCGGCGCGCCAGCTGTACGCGGGCGAAGCGGCGCAGCCCTTCAAACTGGCCGTCGTGCAGAAACCGCATCCCCGGAAGCCCCAGCGCCAGCACGGCAGCCGCCCGGTGCAGCTCCAGTCCGACGCTCCCAGCGATGCGCGGCTCGTCGTGGTTTTCCAAAAAGTGGGCCCGGTGCGCGTTGGCGGCGCCCAGTCCGAGCAGGTGGGGCTGCATGTCCCAGGGACGGTCGTGTTCGACAAAGTCGTACATCTTCTTGTCGTAGGCGTAGTCGAAGCCCAGTTCGCAAAGGCGCCCTTCCAAGCCCCAGTACGCCTCGGCCAGAAACAAGAAATCGGGCCGGGCCGCCTTCACCCGCGCCGTGGCGGCCTGCCAAAACTCGCCCCTGGCCGGTTCGAACTCGGCCGGGACATGCTGCCAGGTGCGGTGGAGCACCTCCTCGAGCACCAGCATTGCCATGTCGCACCGGACGCCGTCGCACTTTGCCGCGATGCCCTCTAGCAGGCCGGCCATCGCCTCGCGGGTTTCGGGGCGCCGGTAGTCGAGCTGGACGGTGTCGGTCCAGCCGGGAAAGTAAGGGTCCTTGCCATGGGCCAGAAAGCGCCGGCCGGCGCCGGTTTCCACCGGAAAAGAGTCCGGGAAGGGTTGGGCCTGGCCGACAAAATATTCGGGATGGGTCCGGACCCATGCGTGGTCCAGCCCGAGATGGTTGGGGACGAAGTCCAACACCAGCCGGATGCCGCGCTTTGCCAGCCGCTTGCGCAGCCGGGCCAACGCGGCGTCCCCGCCCAGGAGGGGCGACACCTTGAGGGCGGCGACGGCATAGGGCGAGCCGAGGACGTCCGCCTCGGTCCAGCCGGGCAGGGCGTTGCCATATTCCCGGCGCAGGTCCGCGTGCTCGAGGGCCTGGGCCCGGGACTTGGGTCCGGTGGGCCAGACGCCCATCAGCCAGAGGTGGGTGAACCCCTTCTCCGCAAGCGCCTCCAGCTCCGGCTCAGGCACCGACCCCAGGTCCAGCGTCTGCTGGTCTGGGTATTTTTGGCGCAGGGCGGAGATCCAGTGCCGGGCGTTGATCTCGTACAAAAGGGGGTGGTCCATGGGGCGGGCCTATCAGTGGAGCCCTTGCGGCTCAAGCCGCGAAGCGCGGGCCGGTGGGGTTCGGGAGCCGTCGGACAGGCGGTTGCAAACAAGGTATGGGGTTGGAAACGGCCAAACAAAGGGGCCCTAACGGTTTCCTATCTGATAAAGTACCTGATATAGATAGCGGCAATGGAGCGGGAAATCGAACGGCTCACCGAGGCAAAGGACGGTTCGAAGCACTGGCGCCGCTGGGGACCTTTCCTCAGCGAACGCCAGTGGGGGACCGTGCGCGAGGACTATTCCGACCACGGCAACAGCTGGGACTCGTTCCCGCATGACCACGCGCGGCGCCGGGCCTACCGGTGGGGGGAGGACGGCCTGCAGGGGTGGACGGACCGGCAGTGCCGGCTGTGTTTCGCCCCGGCGCTCTGGAACACGAACGACACCATCCTCAAGGAGCGGCTCTTCGGCCTCAACGGGCACGAAGGCAACCACGGGGAGGACGTGAAGGAGTGTTACTACTATCTGGACTCCACTCCGACGCATTCCTACACCAAGGCACTCTACAAGTACCCCCAGGGCAAGTACCCCTACACCGAGTTGCGACTCGAAAACCAGCGCCTCGGGAGGCTCGGGCCTGAGCTGGAACTGGCCGACATGGGGATGTTCGACGAGGGCCGCTACTTTGACGTTTTGCAGGAGGTCGCCAAGCGCACGCCGGAGGACCTGCTCTGGCAGATCACCGTCACCAACCACGGGCCGGAGGCCGCGCCGCTCCACGTGCTGCCCACCCTCTGGCTGCGAAACGTTTGGAGCTGGGAGAACAACCGGGAATCGCCGCTTACCATGCCCGGGATC
>JBIKSY010000165.1:0-8781 GCA_044348365.1 Chthoniobacteraceae bacterium | reverse complement strand
CAATAAGCTGACAAGCGCGGCTCCGGCAACCCGAAGGAACTCCGGTTTCCGCTTCGGCGTTTGAGCGTTGTTTTGAAGTAAGGAAGGCTGCTTCATAACGGGCAAGAGGTTCTTGGGGGTGGAGGGGAGGTCTTGTGGGGTGGTGGGGTGGTGGGGAGGAAGACCAAACAAGATCCAAGACCACAGACCGCCACAATACCAGTATCGTTCAAACGACTTGAAAAATCCAGTCCAGACCTAGTTGCCCAGCACCGGGACGATCTGGTCCGGCGTGGGGCGGCCGGGGGGGAGTTCCAGCAACTGGATGTTGCGGAAGTGAATCTCAGCCCCCTCGGACTCGAGGCAAAGATACCCCTTTTTGATGCTGGAACCGCTGACTCCGTTGACGAATTTTCCGTTGATGGAGAGCTTCACCGTGCCGTCGACGCAGACCACGTCGTAGGTGTTCCACTCGCCCTTGCCCTTGCAGCGCATTTCGACGGCCATGCTGCGGCGGCCGCGCGGGTTTTCCGGGGTGAGCTCCAGCCCGTTGGCGCCAAAGAGTTCCCCCGAGACATAGCCTGGGTGCTTTGGGGTGCCGTCCTTTTCGGCGTTTAAGCGCGGCCATTCCAGCTCCAGCATCTGGACTTCCAGTCCTTTTGGCAGAGGCCGTTGGGGCGCAGGAGTGGCGTCGCTCCAAATAAAGACGCCAGAATTCCCCCCGGCCTCCATGTGCCGCCACTCGACGTGCAGGAGGAAGTTTTCGTACTGCCTTTCGGTGCGCATCACGCCAATCGGGTGGCCGCTGCACACAAGCAGCCCCTCGCGCACCGTCCAGGTTTCCTTACTGGTGTTCACATCCACCCAGCCGGTCAGATCCTTGCCGTTAAAGAGCGCCGTATACGACGGCGCCTGGCCGGCGGCGCGGGGATCAAGGGTGAACCACAGGCCCAGACAGGCGGCGGCGCGCGCCAGGAACGGAAGTTGCATGGTGGGGGCTCGGCAGGGGTTAGTTTGCGCGGGTCAGGTCGTAGGAGTGGACCCCCTCCCGGGCGCGGACGAACATTCTGCCTCCGGCGATGGTGGGGGAGGGCACCCAGAGCGCACGGATGGTGGCTTTTGCAAGCTCCACCCTCTCCGCGGGGGATGCCGCCAGCATGAGGAGGGTGTTGCCGTTGTTGATGATCGCGAAAAGCTTTCCATCGGCAAGCACGGGCGAGGTGATGGAGGAGGCCACCTTCTGGGTCCAGGCCATCTTGCCGTCGAGCAGATTGACACAGCGGTGCTCGCCGTCCTCAAACAGGTAGGCGTGTCCCTCGAAAAGCACGGGGCTCGACTGGGAACGGCGGGCATCGGTGGGGTGGTTCCACAGCAGTTCGGCCCCGGTTTCGGTGAGATGGTACGCCGCAAAGCCCAGGCTTTCCTTGCTGGAGAGGGCGGCCATATGGTCACCCTGAATGGCCGGAGTGGAATCCCCTCCGCCCGGGGTGCTCCAGAGGATGTGGCCGGTGGCAGGGTCTATGCATGCGACCTCGGAACGGCCGCTGGCGACGAGAAGTGGCTTTCCTCCATTCCTCCACACCGCCGGCGAAGCGTTTGTGCCACCGACCTTGGGCTGCTCCCAGAGCGGCGTCCCGGTGGCCGCCTCGTAGGCCAGAAGTTTGCCGGCTTGAATGAAGACCTTGCCGTCCACAACCAGCGGCGAGGAGCCCGGAGCCTTCGATGGGAGGGGCTGGGACCAAACCGGCCTGCCAGACTCGGCGTCCACCGCATAGAGGTGGGTGCTGCCGATGGCAAAGACCAGCCCGCCGCTCACACAGGGCGTGCTCGAACAGTTTCGCCCCTTGGGCTCGCCAGGTGACCTGGCCATCCAAAGCGTTTTCCCCGTGTCCCCATCCAGACACACGACCGTGTCCTCCGCCACTCGACGCGACGCGGGAACAGCCTCCAGCACAGCTTGTTGAACGTGTTCGGCAAAGCCCTGTGAGCGGACCCAGGCCTCGAACTCCGCCTGCGAGGGGAACGGCTTGTCCAAGCGTGTCCGCAGGGTTTCGTAGTCCGGCAGAGGGATGGCCAGCTTTCCCTTCTTGAAGCGGGTCCGCACGAAGCTTCCGTAGAGCTCCTTCTTTTTCCGGTCCAGATTGGCCTCGATAAACTCCTCCGTGAACGCGTCCAACTTGGCGCCGCGCAGTGTGGGAGGCAGGGACTCCCGGGTGGCCTCGATCTTGTCGACAAGCTCCTTTCCCAGACCGCTTGGATTTTGGTGGTTGAGCCGTAACCGCAGGATCAGGTCCGTGAGGGTGCGCGTCTCGCTGGGCTCGTCGCGGTGCCAGACGACGGACAAGTAGACGCGCCCGTTTGCTGCCACAACGCTGCCGTGCCCGCCCTCGTCGTCGCTCGGGATCGGCTCGCTTTCCCAAAGCTTGAGCGGTCCTGCCGCACCCCAGGATGGCGCCAGGCTGGGGCCTTTCGGGAGGATGCCGTTGCGCTCGGGACCCCTCCACTGGGGCCAGTCGGAGGAGGCGGCAAGGAGGCAGTTTGCGAGGCTTAGCGAGAGGAGAACAGTCCGGGGGAGGCTCAGGGAGGGCATGGGCGGTAGGGGGTGGTGCCGCCAAAAATTAAACGCGCCGCGGCGGCGAATGAAAAGCAGCGAAAGTGGGCAGACCAATCTGCGTGTCTGGACCGACGCCCCACTCCAGCCGACTGCGTGTCAGTGGTTTGAAGAAGCAGCGTGCAAACCCAACCGCGAGGAGGCGAAGGAAATCCTCGCAAAGGCCAGCCGCCTTGTGTCTTGCTGGGGCACCCTCCATGAAAACCACCCTGCTGCTCGTCTCGGCGATCCTCGCCACAGCTATTTCCACACTGCCCGCTGCGGAAGCCCTCAACCCGAAAAACCCGGACCGTAACATCCAGTCCGGAGTGCCCGAGGGCAAGATCGTCAGTGGCGTATTTGCTGAAAGCCAGATTTTTCCGGGCACCAAGCGCGACTACAGCGTTTACGTTCCCGCACAGTACAGTCCTGAAAAACCAGCCGCATTGATGGTGTTCATGGACGGCGGGGGCTACGCCAAAAAAGACGGCGCCTTCCGCGTGCCTGTGGTTTTTGACAACCTGATCCATCAAAAGACGATGCCCGTGACCGTGGCGGTTTTTGTGTCCCCGGGCACCATTCCCGCAAACAGGCCCGGGGCCAAGGACCGAAGCAACCGGTCTTTCGAATACGACTCGCTGGGGGACCGCTACGCCCGGTTTCTCACCGAGGAGTTCCTCCCGGTGGCGCTCAAGGGACTGAACGTCTCGGCGGCGCCCCAGCAGCGGGCGGTGTGCGGAATCTCCTCGGGCGGGATCTGCGCCTTTACCGTGGCGTGGGAAAAGCCGGAACAGTTTGGCAAGGTGCTGAGCCACATCGGGAGTTTTGCCAACATCCGCGGCGGGTGGGCGTATGCGGGGCTGGTGCGCAAATCCAAGCCCGCCCCCAAGCCGCTCAAAGTTTACATGCAGGAGGGAAAGGACGACCTGGACAACCTGTTTGGCAACTGGCCCATCGGCAACGAGGACCTCGCCGCGGCCCTGAAGTTTGCCGGCTACGAGCACGAGTTCGTCCTAACTGAGGGAGGCCACAGCGGCACCTGGGGCGGGGACCAACTCCCCAACGCACTCCGCTGGCTCTGGTCCGACCAGCTAAAGTAAACGCCGAGCCCGGACGCACCCCCAACCCTCCCCTTCTCCCCATGAAACGTTTCCCTTCCTCCCTCCTGCTGGCCGTCGTTGTTTTCGCGGGCCTTCCTCTTCAGGCGCAACAGACTCCTCCCGTTTGGCAGCCGCACCCCGATGCGCTCGAACGCCAGGATGTGCCGCACGGCACGGTCGAAGACCAGCCCGCCTGGGAGTCCAAGATCTTTGCGGACACCACCCGCGAGTGGTCCATTTATGTGCCGGCCCAGTACAAGGCGGGGACGCCCGCGGCCCTCATGGTTTTTCAGGATGGCAAAGGCTACCGCGACCCCAAGGGGCGTTGGCGCGTGCCGGTGGTTTTCGACAACCTCATCGCGCGCGGTGACATGCCGGTGACCATTGCGGTGTTCATCAATCCCGGACTCTTCAAGCCCGAGCCCGGGGCGCAGTCTGCGCCCGGCGTCAAGCCCCGCTCCAACCGCAGCTTTGAGTACGACAGCCTCGGCGACCGCTACGCGCGGTTTCTGCTCGAGGAAATCCTGCCTGAGGTCGAGAAGCGCTACACGCTCTCGAAGGACCCCGAGCAACGGGCCATCTGCGGCGCCAGTTCGGGCGGGATCTGCGCTTTCACCGCTGCGTGGGAGCATCCGGAATCCTTCCGCAAGGTGCTCTCGACCATCGGAAGCTTCACCAACATCCGGGGTGGGAACGTGTACCCGTCCCTCATCCGCAAGACGGAGCAAAGGCCGCTGCGCGTTTACCTCGCCGACACCAGCGGCGACGTGGACAACCAGTTTGGAAGCTGGCCTCTGGCGAACAAGCTGATGGCCGCAGCCCTCAAGCACATGGGCTACGACACCCGTTTTGACTGGGCTGAAGGTTACGCCCACAGCAGCGACCACGGTGGGGCGCTTTTCCCTGACGCACTCAAATGGCTCTGGCGCCGGGAACAGCACCAGTTTGTAGCCGACCTCAAGGGTGAATTGAAGGGCGACATGACGATCCTCCGACAGCTCGTTCCCGGGGAAACCTGGCAGGTGGTCGCCGAGAACCTCGGCTTCGCCGACGCCCCCTGTCCCGATGCGCAGGGGAACTTCTATTTTTCAGACATGAAGGCCCCCGCGGTCTACAAGGTCTCCGCCGCCGACGGCAAAAAAACCGAGCTTGTGAAGGAATCGGTGAGCGGCCTGAAGTTCGGTCCGGACGGCCTGTTGTACGGCTGTCAGGGTGCGAAGAGCCGGGTGATTTCCATTGATCCGAAAACGGGCGAGATCAAGGAGGTCGCTTCGGGCGTAAAGCCCAACGATCTGGCGGTCAGTTCGGACGGCTTCATCTACATCACCGAAACCGGGCAGCAGAAAATCACCCGGATCCATTCCAAGACGGGCGAGGTGGCCGTGGTCGACACCGGCATTGGCGGGCCGAATGGAATCGCGCTCTCCTCGGATGGGGGCACTCTTGCGGTTTCCGACTACAAGGGCGAGCACGTCTGGACTTTCCGGGTGAATGCCGACGCCACGTTGGACGCAAAAATGCCGACGATGACGTTACGGCTTCCCATCGACCCGAAGGGAGAGTTCAAGCAGGCGGAACCTCCTCCGTACGCGGGAGCTTCCAAGGGTGACGGGATGGCCGTGGACAAGTCAGGCCGGTACTATGTGACGTCGGCGCTTGGCGTGCAGATCTTCGATCCGACGGGCCGGCATTGCGGGGTGTTGGCCAAGCCCAACGAGTCCAAGCCCCTGACAAGCTGCACGCTCGCCGGTGCAAATCACGAGTACCTCTACGTCACCAACGGCGACACCGTCTTCCGGCGGAAGCTCAAGGTGGATTAGGGCGTGTTGGAGTCCCCGATGAAAACCGCCCCGGTGGTTGTGCGCTGCGGGGGCCTATATGAACGTGGCGTGAGCCTGCCTGTTTTCGGGTTGAATGTTTGCGAGTCTGTGGTCCGGCCCACAGACTCGGGGTGTGGCTTCATCGACTACCCTCCCCTTGACCCGTGTGGAAGCGCTCGCCGTTTGGAATGCGTTTCTTCCACGCGTGCAGGAGTACGCCAGCCGCCGAAACTACGTGGAGGCGGGGCACGGTAATGTTTCGCAACTGAGCGCGGCACTCCGGCACCGTTTGCTTACGGAGGATGAAGTCATCCGGGACACCCTCGCCTCGAGTGGATTCGACCCGGCGGAAAAGTGGCTCCAAGAGGTATGTTGGCGCCGCTACTGGAAGGGTTGGTTGGAAATGCGCCCCCAAGTCTGGAGCAGCTGGCGGAGGCGTGTGCGCGATTTGCGCCGGAGCCTCAGTCCTGCCGCCTTGCAGAAGGTGGAGGACGTTGCGGCCGGCCGGAGCGGCGTGGCTTGCATGGATAAATTCGCGCGGGAACTGATCGAAACCGGCTACCTCCACAACCATGCGCGGATGTGGTGGGCAAGTTTCTGGATTCACGCGGAAGGACTCCCGTGGGAACTCGGGGCGGATTTTTTCTTCCGCCATCTTCTCGACGCCGACCCCGCGAGCAACACGCTCTCATGGCGCTGGGTGGCGGGCCTGCAAACACCCGGAAAAAGCTACCTGATACGACTTTCCAACCTCGAGAAGTTCGCCCATGCACACCTGTCGCAAGAGCCTCAGGGCAGCCTTCGCCTTGCCGACGGGCAGGTGCAGCAGTCGCTTCAGAACGAGCATGCCGACACCACCAAACACCCTCTTTCTGACTATCCCAACAGCCTGCCGGAACCTCTCGGAAGGCGGGGCTTGTGGCTGCACGCGGACGATCTGCTGCCGGAGCTCGGCCCCCTTGCAGGATGCGGCCCCGTCGCAGTGGCTGCTTTCACAAGCGAGCGGACTTTCCGCGAACACTATCGCCTGGCAGAACATCGCATCCACGCGCTGCGGACGGTCCTTGCGGATGGCATTGCGAGGGCTGGCGCCCACTTCGACTGTCCTGCCTCGCTCACCGAAGTGACAGACACAAAGGCTGGGATCCTCGCCTGGGCCAGAAGCCAGCAGCTCACCGAAGTGGTTGCCTTTGCCCCGTCGGTCGGACCGGTCCTCGACTTGTTTCCAAACCTCTCAAAGCAACTCGCAGCCCTGGACATTCGAATGACGCTCCTCCGGCGTGACTCCGACGCGCACGCCTTTGGTCTGGCGCATGCCGGCTTCTTTCCATTCTGGCAAAAAATGAGTCGCCATCTGCGGTCCGTTTCCTCTGCATGAAGACACCCCTCACTCCCAACCAAATCTCCCAGATCATCCGCCTGGCGTGGGAGGACCGAACCAGTTTCGAGGAAATCGCCGAGCGCACCGGACTCCGGGAGAAGGAGGTGATAGAGGTCATGCGGAGGGAGCTGAAGCCCTCGAGTTTTCGGCTTTGGCGGAAACGGGTGAGCGGGCGCCTCACCAAGCATCGCACATTGCTTGAGCGCAGTCTAAAGGGCGGCCGCTCCCGGTGGGGTGAAGACTGAGCCCCCGGGTCAGAGTTGAAAAACGTGCCGGAGAGGTCCGGGGGGAGGGATGCTCTGGGTTGTGCCTCACCCACAGGACGGCAGCCCAAACCATGCTGCCTTGGTTCTACGATGAGGAACCACCCGCGCAGAGCGTTGGACGGGCTGTCCACCCAGGACGGCATCGCCCCCTACCGGCTTGTCTTCAAGAACAGGCCCGGGCCGGTTTTGACCCACCAGGTTGGGCCGCCGGCCGTTTCGTTGGCATCCATCCGCTCGCTGGGAACATAGAGCCGGTAGGGAAGCCCGTCAGCGGTGCCCGTCAGCAGCATGGCCGACTCCGGCCTGACTTCGGGCGCTCCTGCCAGCACAAGGGGCTGCCCCTCAAAATGGAGCGTCGGGCTCCCTTCCACCGGAAAAAAGAGCCGGTCTCCCACCGCAGTCCGTTCCACGGCCTGCTCGATACGGAGCCGGTTGCGGCTGTCCCTGTCCGCCACGAAAGCCGCCAGACCCACCCCCAACACCATGACCCCAAGCCAAAGGACCGCCGTCCGGGGATGAGCCGCATCGGTCTGGAGAGCGTCGGTGCGGGGGGTGGGTGGGTTCGGATCTTTTACCATGGTGTCGGATGTTTCCTGTGGAAACGGATCCCGGCTTCCTTCCGGCCCACGTTTCTTCCGCAAAGGGGCAGGAGGCTCAGTCCTCCTTGCCGGCGAGTTTGGCCAGAATCGAGAGGTCCTCGAGGGTGGTGGTGTCCCCGGTCACAACGGCTCCGCAGGCCACCTGTTTGAGGAGGCGCCGCATGATCTTGCCGGAACGCGTCTTGGGCAGCGCGTCGGCAAAGCGGATCTCGTCCGGCGTGGCCACCGGGCCGATGACGTGGCGCACGTGCTTTTTGAGGTCGTCGCGGATCTGGTCGGTGGCGGTCACGTCCTGTTTGAGCGTCACGAAACAGACAACCGCCTGTCCCTTGAGTTCGTCGGGGCGGCCCACGACGGCGGCCTCGGCCACCACCGGATGCGACACCAGGGCGCTTTCGAGTTCACTCGTTCCGATGCGGTGTCCGGCCACGTTGAGCACGTCGTCGATGCGCCCCACAATCCAGAAGTTCCCGTCCTTGTCCCGGCGCGCGCCGTCCCCGGCAAAGTAACAGCCCTTCACCTCGGACCAGTACGTCTTGCGGTAGCGGGCCTTGTCGCCGTGGATGTTGCGCAGCATCGAGGGCCACGGCTTCCGGATGACCAGCTTGCCGCCCACGTTCGGCCCGACTTCGTTGCCCTCGTCGTCGACGATGGCGGCGTCCACTCCGAAGAAGGGGAGTGTGGCGGAGCCCGGCCGGGTGGGGGTGGCGCCTGGCAGGGGCGTGATCATGATCGCCCCCGTCTCAGTCTGCCACCAGGTGTCGACGATCGGACAACGGCCGCCGCCGATGGTGTGGTGGTACCACATCCACGCCTCCGGGTTGATGGGTTCGCCAACTGAACCGAGGAGGCGTAGGCTGGAAAGATCGTGTTTCTTGACCCACTGGTCGCCCCAGCGGATGAAGGAACGGATGGCGGTGGGGGCCGTGTAAAAGATGGTGACGCGGTAGTCCTCGATGATCTTCCAGAAGCGGTCGTTTTCGGGCCAGTTGGGGGCGCCCTCGTACATGAGGGTGGTGGCGCCGTTGGCGAGGGGGCCGTAGACC
>JBIKSY010000418.1:0-2636 GCA_044348365.1 Chthoniobacteraceae bacterium | reverse complement strand
CGCCCTTGCAGAAGGACTCGGACTCGCCTCTGCTCTGGGACTGGACCTCGGCATGGTCCGGGAAGTCTTCTCCCAAACAGGCGCCGCTTCCCGCGTCCTCGTCACCGACGGGGAAGACATGCAAAACCGCGACCACGCCTGTTATTTCAGCGCCTCGCACGCAGCCAAGGACAGCGGCATTGCCCTCGACTTGGCCCGCGCCGCGGGTCTGGCTCTCCCGGTGGCCCTCGCCGCCAAGGCACAGTATGACAAAATGGTGGGACTTGGCTTGGGTGACCTCGACAAGTCGGGAATTGCCGAACTTACCTTCCCCGGACGCGGGCAGGCGTCCGCGTAAGTTGGGAACGGGCCGTCCGGGGGCGTGAATCCCCCAAAAAGGCAGGAGGAAGGGGGGTGACACATCATACGCTTGCGTATTAATCTCACCAAGCGATGCAAAACCTCTCCCTGGCCGTCCACTTCTTTCTCCAGATCGCGCTCATCCTCCTTTTCTGCCGCGCGGTGGGAGCCGTTGCCGCCCGCTTCGGCCAACCCCAGGTTGTGGCCGAGATGATCGCCGGGGTCCTTCTGGGACCCTCTCTCTTCGGCCTCCTTTTTCCCGCTGCACAGGCCGCTCTTTTCCCCTGGGACCCCACCCAAACCCAGAGGGACACCCAGTCCTACCTGTTTCCCGCCTCTCAACTCGGACTAGCCCTCTACATGTACGTCGTCGGACTGGAATTCCGCATGGATATCATTCGCAAGCACCTGCGCAGCTCCATCACGGTTTCGGCGGCGGGAATGCTCGTCCCCTTTCTGTTGGGGGCCGGTCTGGCCTGGGTCTTTTTCCACCACACCGAGCTCTTTCCAAAACGCACCACCCTGCCGGAAGCAATGCTTTTTCTCGGGGCCTCCATGTGCATCACCGCGTTTCCCATGCTGGCTAGGATCATCCAGTTCAAAAAGCTCAACGGCACCCCGATGGGTACCGTGGCCATCGGTGCCGGCGCCCTTGACGACGCCACGGCCTGGTGTTTGCTCGCCGTGGTGCTGGCCAGTTTTGACAGGAACTGGAGCCTGGCCCTGCGAAACATCGGGGGTGGCGCTCTCTACGTGTGCGTGGTTTTTTTTCTATTGCGCCCCCTTCTACGCCGCCTCGAAAAACACCTCACCAAGGACGCCTCCCTCACCGATGGCGGCCTTTCCGTGGGACTCGCCCTGATGGCTCTAGGAGCATGGATCACCGACGCCCTTGGCCTCCACGCCGTTTTTGGCGCCTTTGTCATGGGAGTGGCGGTTCCACGCGGCATCCTCACCCGGGACCTCGTCGAGCGCATCCAACCTCTGGCCGTTGGTCTTCTCCTGCCCCTGTTCTTCACCTACTCGGGCCTCAACACCAAAATCGGCCTCCTCAACACCCCCTTCCTCTGGCTGATGTGCGGCGCCGTGCTACTTGCCGCTATCCTTGGAAAGGGGGTCGCCTGCTGGCTGGCGGCCCGCGCTACCGGCATGCCAAACCGCGAGGCCCTGGGCATTGGAGTTCTGATGAACGCCCGCGGCCTGATGGAACTGATCATCATCAACGTGGGACTCCAAAGGGGGATCATTTCGGAAGGACTCTTCGCTGTGCTGGTCATCATGGCGGTGGTCACCACGCTGATGGCCTCCCCTTTGTTTGAAGCCCTCATGGGCCGGCCCCCAAAAGAACCCTGCGAGGGAACAAAAAACTGCGCGTAGAAAAGCGCAAAACCCCAAAGATGGCTTTCGCGCGCAGCGTCCCTATACGAGCATCTCGCGGATGACCTTGCCGTGGACATCGGTGAGCCGCCGCTCGATACCGTTGTGATAGAAAGAGAGCTGCTCGTGGTTGAGTCCGAGCACGTCCAAAATCGTGGCGTGGAAGTCGTACACCGTGGCCACATTTTCCACAGCCTTGTACCCGAACTCGTCCGTCGCTCCGTAGCTGAAACCTTTTTTCACCCCGGCGCCCGCCAGCCACGCGGTAAAGCCGCTCGGATTGTGGTCCCTCCCGCTCGCCCCCTTCTGGAAGGTCGGCATGCGCCCAAACTCTGTGCACCAAACCACCAGGGTGTCAGCCAGCAGCCCCCTCTGCTTTAGGTCGGCCAGCAGAGCGGCCGTCGGCTGGTCCATAACCTCCCCGTGTTTGACATACTGTGGTTCGAGTGCCTTGTGGCCATCCCAGTTGCTCACCCCCTCCCCGCCGGTCTGGTAGGCCCCGTTAAAAACCTGCACAAACCGGACGCCCTTTTCCACCAGCCGCCTAGCCAAAATGCAGTTGCGCGCGTAGGCCGCCTTCAAATCCTGCACCGGATTGCCCGCCGCATCCGCCCCGTACATTTTCAGGATGTGCGCCGGTTCCGAGGAGAGGTCGGCAACTTCGGGCACCGAAAGCTGCATCCGCGCCGCCAACTCGTAGCTGGAGATGCGGGCCGCCAGCTCTGAGTCGCCCGGAAATCTCTCCAAGTGGTGGCGGTTGAGAGACGCCAGAAACTCGCGCGTTGCCCGGTCGGTGGCCGGCGAAAACGCCGAGGGGCGCGACAGGTTGCGCAGCGGCTGGGTGGCATTGAAGTCGGTGCCCTGAAAGGCCGCCGGCAAAAACCCGGGGCCCCAAAAGTTGCCGGCGGACTGGGGGGCAC
>JBIKSY010000164.1:0-8795 GCA_044348365.1 Chthoniobacteraceae bacterium | reverse complement strand
TCGAGCGCGCCTCCGCCTGCCCCGACATAGAGAATCGACTTGGAGGGATGCAGAGTGATGGTGCTGCCTGGGAAACCAAGGTCCACTTTAGATTCCACGGCGAGCTCAATGCCAGTCGGGGATGGTTTCGCCGCGATCACCCAGAGTTGTTTGCTTCCGGGGCTGGGAGCGTACACGTGGAATGGCGGCTCAGCCTTCACGACGGCAGTAAATGCCAGCAGGGTGGCGAGGATGGTCGGCTTCATGTCCTTTGTTTTTTTGTTTTTTTGCTACTTCACCCCCAAGTCGCCCCAAAGATCCGGGGTGAGCATGATTTCGCCTGGGATGTCGTCCACGAGGCCGGTGCTTTGGTTGCTCCAGTAGGACCGCAGGTTGGTGTCGGTGCCGGCGGCGTCCCCGAAGGTCACCCCGAAGTCGGCGCGGAGTTTGTGTCCAAGGGACAAGGTGAGGCCGAGATCGGCGAGTGGAACGTCGGCGGTGAGGGTGTAGCCGCTGGCTTCAGTCTTCACAGTGATTTTGGCTTCTGGGATTTGGCGGACGTCGTCCACTTTGGCGCCACGCCACGGACTGGTGAACTCGATGGGGTTCTTGCCACCGGGTTTGCGATGTTCGTAGAGCACGGCGATGCCCTTGCCTTCGTGCGGGGCGATGAGGAGGCGCTTGTCGCCGATGACTGGCTCGCGGCGCTTCGGGTCGGCTTTTGGATCGCAGGCGAATTGGAAATCCACGGTGTCGCCGGTGGCGAAGAGCTTGGTCCAGTCCCGGCCGTTGTTCACCCAGGGCGAGGCGTCCTGCACTTTCCAAATCAGATGCAGGTGCGTGGCGTCGGCGCTGAGATCGACCTGCGCTTTGAACTTACCGCTTTTGTCCCAGGCGACCGTGCCGGGGATAGCGGCTTCACGGGAGGGCTGTTTCGCAGCGGTAGCTCGCAGGCTTTGACGCTCGGCGGCGGCAATCTGGGCGGAGGTGACTTCCAGTTTGCCGCTCTGGCGTTTCAAGGTACCCAAGCCCTCGAGGTCATAAATGCGATACGGCCCGTGGCCGATCTGCACGAGGTAACGGCCCGTTTTCGCATCGCGACCGAAGCTCCCGCCGAAGATCTCGCCGCCGAGGCGATACTCACTTTTTAAATAGCTCACGCGCACATCGACGAAGGCTTCATCGAGATAGAAGCCATCCGTGCTCAGCAGGAAGCAGCGGCCGTGGTTACCGTTCAGGAAGACGACGTCGGATTTATCATCGAGCGGGGCGATGCCGAGGAAGGCCATCGTGCCCTGCATCACGCCGGGTTCGGGCAGCGGGGCATCGTGCGAGCCATGCACGTCGCTCCATTGGTTCGGGTAGCGCCAGAGATGGCGGCCATCGGCGGCGTAGGCGTTCATCTCGGGGTCGGAGTTGAAAAGAAAACGTCCGGCGCGATCCCGCACCGTGGCGACTCCACTGCGCTTGTTGCCTGGCGTGAGATTCACCGGCGTTGCGGCAGCGACGGCTTCATCGAGCTTCGAATAATCGGGCACGCCATTGGACAGCATTCCCCTAGGCTTGATGGCGACGACTTTGACCTGCGTCTTCTCAGCCACGGGCATGTAGAAGGTAAGCGAGCTCTGCAAATGCCCCCAGGCACCGTCCCCGTAGCCGATCCGGTCGCCGCAGAAGTCAAACTCCGCCTGCTGCGCCTCGCCATCGCCATTGCGATCCACCCACAGCACGCCCATGCCGCGCTGCGACCACGGCTTGCCATCGCCTTTTTGGCCGGGCTTTTCGCCAGCGCGTTTTTCCGGCCACTTCGCGTAAAAAGCGTCGATATAAGCCTGTGGGGGCTGCCAGTTGAACGCATACGCAAAATGATGCGTGCCTGCCGTGGCGGCGATGTCTTTCACGGTGCCATCGGGCAACACTTCGCTGATGAGCGCGATCTTCCCGCGGGTGGCGACAAAGGTGCGCCCGCCCTCGCGGAACCACGCATAGCTCTGAGGCTCGTAGTGGCCAAGATGGCCTTCATCCCGACTGATCACATGCGTGGGCCGCGCGGTTTTCTTCTCGATGTCCACGTCCCAGAAACATCCCAGCCCGATCCAGCGGCGCGGATTCTCCGGATCAAAACCGCTGCCATCGCCGCCGTAGTGCGGCATGCCGAACTTCTCAATCACGACCTCCTTCTTGCCGAGATCCCAGGCAAACACGCGCTTCGGATTCCAGCGATTTTCCGTGACCCACAGCTTGCCATCCGGCCCGAAGACAAGTCCGGTAGGATTCACCATTCGCCGCGGATCATACGCGCCACGATACGGGCCGCCCGCTTTGCCGATCACAGCCAGTGCTTTGCCATCGGCTGAAAAGCGACGCACCTGATGCGTCGCTGCATCGCTGATGAGGATGTCGCCATTTGGGGCCATGGTCAGGCCGCTGATGTGTCCGTGCTTGATGAGCAGCTTTTGGTCGCTCACCCGCACCACGCCGGTATCTGTGGCGGCAAACAGTTCTTTCCCGGCGCTCAGATGCCGTACGCCTGCGAGCGGGATTTTCTCAAGCTCCTGACCGGAAGCCGCATCGAGCACGAAAACTCCCTTCTTGTCCCTCGAGCCAACATGGAGCCGCCCGTCCATCACAGCGATGCCGCCTAGGTTGAACTGTCTCAAATCAGACTGCGCGTTCACCTCCATTGTGTCCACGGGCAGGCCGCGCACTTTCCCTGGCCATTCGACAAGCTTTCCGGTGCTAATCTCGTAACGGCAAATCGTGACCGTCCACTTCGCTTTCCAGTCCGGCTTGGTGATGTCAGGCCGACCGCCCCAGGCGAACCCATCCTGCGCGCAATAGAGATACTGCGAGTCCACTGCGATGGCGTCGTGCTGGATCCCGAAGCCATGCTGATGCTCGTAGCCTTGGCCGAACTTGCCTTCCTTGTTCAACGCCAGCAGCGCCCAGCCGCCTTCCGTGACCGGCGCGGCAAAAAACACGTGCTCGCCATTCGCGGCCGCCGCCTGCAGCGTGCTGTGATTCGGCCCCCAGGATTCCGTCGTCGGCTCGTCGCCGTTCACGAAGTTCATGAGATAACGCGGGCGGATGCCTTCATGGGTCACCGCGCGCCAGGCATAATTGCCAGGTTTCACGAGTTTTCCGTCCTCATCGAGTCCATCCCAGATCACGTCATGTTTGCCCGCCGTGAAGGCACGGCCCGAGACGAGATTACGCACCCGCTCGCCTTTCTCGTTTTCAATGACGACGCTCGCCTTGCCTTCCTGCGGCTGTGCGAAGCTCAAGTGAATCTCTTGCTGACGCGCCGCCACCGCCTCGCGGTACGACGCCAGATCAAACTCCGCCCACGCAGCCGGATCATCATTGAAAGCCGCGTGCAGGGCCTGTTGATCGGTGAAGCCGAAACGCTCCCGCTGGCCCTCGTGCTCGAGCGCGATGGCGATGTGTAGTTTCTTAAAATTCCCTTTCGGCAGCGACACCCGCGCGGCATTGGCCGTGACGGTTTTTTCGCCATTAGAAACCCCGATACGCACCTGCCTGGCGGTCGTCTTCACGAACACCGCGCTGTCCGTGACTTCGATTTCCATTGGAATGCCCCCCGGCCGACCCGCGAGCAATTTTGAACCCTTAGGAGCGGCGGCGAGTTCCAACTTCACCAGCCGTTGTTTGCCCTTTTCATGAACGAGCACCCGCGTGCCCTCGATAGCGACATGCTGGGGCGATTCGAGGCCTGTATAGCGCACCGGAGGCGCGTTCAGCGAGTCATAGACCGAGACCTCGCCCGCCTTCGGATCACTCACGACGAGGCTTTTGCCGTCGCTGTGGATGTGAACAATGCCGCCATGCTGCGTGAGACGTTGCACTTCCTTCCAGCCTCGTTCGAAGACCACGATCGCATCCGCGTCCGCCGCGAGCAGCTTGTTTTCAAACCACGCCAGGCTCGTGCAGTCCTTCAGCCCCGGCAGCGTGATGGACTTCGGCGGGCCGCTCTGCTGACCGCCTTCATTTACCGGAATCTCAAAGGCCGCGCCATTCGGGGTCGTTACGATCATCGTGCGATCCAGCCAGGCCGCGCCGCTGATGTTCTCCGGCAAGCTGAAGTCCTTAATGCCCGGCGCTTCCTGATGCGAAAGTCCGTTTTCATCGATGATCGGCCCACGGGCGAGCTGCACGGTGCTGTAGTGCTTTTTCAGCACGCACAGCGTTTTCCCACCGAGCACGACGGGCTGCGCGCAGATCGATGGCTCCAAATCGCCAAGTGTGAGCGGCGTGTGCGGCTCATCCCGCCAGCGCCAGCTTCCGCGCGACGTCCAGATGTTCCCATTCGCGTCCAGCGCCAGTGCTTTAAGCCCAAGCAGCCCGCCGATACGCCTCAAGACATCGAAGCGGTTCTCCTTCTCATTCCACTGTACGAACTGAATCACGCCGCCCATGCCCGACACAGCAAAGAGGCCATCCCGCAGTTTCACCATGCCCCGGCCACTGGTGAGATCGTTGCTCACAGGCAAGTAGCCGATGAACGAGCCCGAGGCGCCGCCCAGCACCACGCCCGGATCCGGCTCGAAGGCTTCGTTGAACCGGTTGATTGTGCCGTGCCAGGAGTGCGAAAGCCAATGGCGGCCGATCTTCTGCGGCCTCTCGCCTTTGAACTCTTTCGGGAAACCTTCCTTCAACGTGCTGCCCTGCCAGGCAAAGACCTTGCCTTCCCCAAAACCAAGGAGCGTTCCGTCCGTCTCGACATGGAGCGCCTGAATGCGCACGCCCGGCTGCATCATCGCTGTACGCTCGCCAGTAGAGGGATCGAGCGAAAACAGCGACTCCTTCTCCATTCCGATGACCCGGCCGCCAACCGCATTGGAGGCCAGCACATCCCCCCCGCCCCTTAAGCGTGTCGGCTTCGTCCCCGGCGCTGCTTTGATCGGCAATGTGTAAAGCACCTTCTTGATCTTCAGCACGAGCAGATCTCCCACCCGCGTGAGTTGGTCATTGCCGCGCTCATCACCCTCGGGAATCTCAAAGCTCGCCAGCAACCTTCCATCCAGCGCATAGCGGTTCAACTGCGTGGTACCGCCGCGCTCCCACAGCGCACCCTCGTCATCGAGCACCGGCCCAATGCCCGCCGCGAGCTTGCCCGCGAAGACCGACTGCGAGTCATCCGAGTTTCCGAGAGCGCCTGCAAAACGGAGTTCCGCGGCGTGCAGCGCAGTCATTGCTGTGAGGAGAAGAAGAGCGGTGAAAATAGGGAGCTTCATGTTCCTGGTTCCTGGTTGTCGCGCTACGCTGGCCTACTCCCTGCCTTGAAACTCTTCTTCTCTGGGCAGCGCATTTACTTTCCAAGTGGGGGGATAAAAGCGGACGACGCGTCTGGGGCGGTAGCCTTCAAGCATCATGTCCATCTTGAGCTTGATCTGCACACCGCTGCAGCCCGGTTCGACTGGGATCGTCTTCACCTCGAGGAGACCGCCGGTTTTGCGGTCGTTCACGGGGTCGTAAGTCATGAGACTGTCGCGCGCGACGGCGAGGCCTCCGCGCGGTTCGACAGGCGGCGGGCTGCCATCCCTCGGTGGCGGGGCGTTGGGGTCTTTGATCGTGAGTTCCTCGAAGAGCTTGGGATCGACAGTGCCAAAGAAGGTGATGGTGACGAATTGAGGCTGGTCCTCGACGGCGGTGACCCAACCGGGCAGCCCGCGCTCCCGGGTGTGGATACGGTGGCGTTCGAGTTGCTGCGCGGTGGCAAGGTTTCGCGCTGGTTCCTCGAGCCAGACATCGGTGATTCGCCCGGGGCCGTAAAGCGTGACCCAGGTCAGATTGAACAGGACATTTTGGCCGGGCTGCAGGGCTTTGAGATCCGCGAAGGCATTGCCCTTGAAGATGCGAGTGCTGCCAAGGAGGTCGAAGGTCTTTGGAGAAGGGTGTGCTGCAGTGGTGGCGGTTTTGGAACCCCCACTACCCCCTTTCTCCACACCTCCAGCACTCTCTGCTCCGCTCTGGAGCGATGCGGTGAGCTTCATGGTGGTGAGGTCCACGCTGTCGATCTTCCAGAGCTGCCTCTGCCGCTGATGATAGGTGAAATCGTCCTCGATACGGAAGCAGCGCCGGAAGTCGAACTCCGGGGTCTTGCGCCTGTAGGCCGTGTCTGGTGGTGGCGTTTTATCAGTCGGATCTGCCAGATAAAACAAGCCGTGCAAGTGTGTCCCCAGCGGGATGTCCTGAAGCGCGGCCGGTGCCCCATGATACCAGATGGAACCATACGGCAGCATCCCCGCGTCAAGTGGGAGATCCCACACGCCACGCTCCTGGCTGTCATTGCGGTCCACGCGAATTTGAAACCGCCGTTCGAGATGATCTATCCTCACCAGTTCGCCTGACACCGCATGCGCCGATCCCTCCGGCGGAAACTGCCCCTCAACGAGCTGGTACCATTCGGGCGGGGCGTTCGGATCCTTGGGATTCCGCTTCTTCTCGTCGGCCTTCACGGGGCCATCGGCGTCGGTGCGGAACCTGGGTTTGTCCTCGGCGTGGAGGACTGTAGTTAGACAGAAAAGGAAGAGCAGGAGACGCATAGGAATGAACCACGGAGGGCACAGGGGGACACGGGGTTGAAGCCGACACGATGCCCGGCACCTCCCTGCATTCCGGGCGGCAGATCCTTTTCAGGCCACGATCTGAGACAGCGGCCCCACGCTGTCCTGGAACTTGTCCACCTTCACGTCCACACGTTGCAGCATGGTGAGCAGAAGGTTGCTAAGGCGGGCGTCACCATCGACGGGCCGCGAGCAAATCTTGTAGTGTTCCTGAGCGTTGGTGACGTCGTATTTGGTGATCTTCGGCAGGTTGAAATCCACGTGCGTGCCGTGCTTGTAGCCGAGCGCTTTGCCACCGGCGAGGATCGTGGGGAGGTTGGCGTTGCCGTGGCTGTGGCCGTAGGCCATGCCGCTGCCCCAGAGGACCTGCGTGGTGTCGAGCAGAGGTGTGTCGCCTTCTTTGTGCTCTTTGAGCTGGTCCAGAAAGTAACTGAGCTGGCCTACAAGGAAGGTATCCGTTTCCGTGAGGCGGCGGAGTTGCTCGGGGTCGCCGTTGTGGTGGCTCAGGCCGTGACGCGTCTGCAAAATACCGATTTCGGGAATGCCGCTGGTGTTTCCTTCACTGCCGATCCCGCAGGTAATCACGCGCGTGGAATCGGTGCGCAGCGCCATGACCATGAGGTCGTAGAAGAGGCGGTAATACTCCCCTGCTTGGGCCATGCTGAGCTTGCGCTGGAGACTGGCTGCTTCGGCGCTGGACACCATGGGCTTGGGCACGTTCAGCCACTCGTCGGCGCGGCGGGTGCGCTCCTCGACCTGGCGCACTGCGGTGAGATATTCGTCGAGCTTGCTACGGTCTTCGCTGCCGAGCTTGTTGTTCACACGCTTGGCGTCATCAGCCACGATGTCGAGGATACTCCCGCGACGGCTCAGACGGCGGCGGATCGTCTCCTTGCTGTCCTTCTCTACGCCGAAGAGGACATTGAAAATCTGCTGAGTGTTCCGCTCAGCGGGAATTTGGATGCCATCCTTAGACCACGAGAGCGAAGTACCCTCGACGGCCATTTCGAGCGACGAAAAGCGGGTGGCATTGCCCTGCACCTCGGCCATGAGCTGGTCGGCGGAAACGGTGTTTCGGAAAGCGCCGCCGTCGCCGGGGACATTTGCCCCGGTGAGCCAGACCCTCTCGCAGTTGTGGTGCTTGCCGATCACCATCGGGTGATGCAGACCACTGATGGGCGTGATGTCTGCGCGGTGCTTTTCCAGCGAGGCGAGCGGCTTTGTGAACTCGTAATCCGCGCCCGCTTTCTCGATCTGCCACGTCAGCGTATTCACTCCGTTCGGGATGTAGAGGAAGACGCTGCGCTTGGGCTTCGATGGTGCGGGCAGGGCTGCCATGGCATCCAGGAAAGGAAGCGAAATGCATGCGCCTAGGCCGCGCAGCATCTGGCGGCGGCTGATCTGCCATTTGTTGAGGTTGAGGTTGAGATTGCTCATGGGTTCTGGAGGTTAGGTTTGAGAATGGCTAGCGGGATTGGAAAAGGTCCGAGGTGACAAACAACTCAATCACGTCTCTCAGGCGGTAGTCCCTCGCCTTGCCCGCGGCGGCGATTTTCTCCAACGCGTCGCGGTCGCTGAAGGACATGCTGCGGCGCAGACCGTAGGTGGCGAGTTTGTCGATGAAGGTGTGACTGAAGGCATCGAGATCACCTAAGAGCAGCTTCTTGAACTCTTCGGCGTTCGCGTATTCGCGACCGTCAGGGAGTGTACCGACCGCGGTGACTTTCGGGTTCTCTCCGATGCCGTCGGTCACTTCCTCGGTGCGCCAGCGACCGATGGCGTCGTAGTTCTCGAATGCAAGGCCAAGCGGGTCGATCCTGGCGTGGCAGGCAGCGCAGTTCGCATCGTGGATATGGGCTTCGAGCTTCTCGCGCAGCGTGGCTTTCGGGCCGGTGGGATTGGTGGCAATAGGGTTGACGTTCGCAGGCGGCGGAGGCGGTGATTTGCCGAAGATGGACTCCATGACCCACACGCCGCGATGCACCGGCCGGTGTCGCGAGCCGTCGCTGGTGAGCGACAGAATGGAGGCCTGGGTAAGGAGCCCACCGCGTTTGCTTTCGGCAGGCAGGGAGACACGCTGGAAGTCATTGCGTGGAATGCCTGCGTCCGGCAGACCGTAGAACTGGGCGAGTTGAGCGTTCATCATACTCCAGTCGCTATGCAAAAACTCGCGCAGTGTGAGTCCGGCTTGGAGCACTTCCCGGACAAAAGCCTGGGTCTCGGTGATCATAC